>CAZDAO010000267.1:0-5530 GCA_964503015.1 uncultured Nocardioides sp.
CGTCGACGTGGCCCCGCTGCTGGCGTCGTACGACGAGCGCTACGCCCACGCGCCGATCAACCCGCGTCGCGTCTTCGAGGCCGAGCTCGCCACCGGCGCCCACGGCTCGATCCGGGGCACCCGCGGTGGTCCGAACTGGTCGGTGCTCGTCGCAGTCGTCATGGCGCTCGTCCTGTGCTGGTCGATCGCGCGCCTGGTGATGGACACCCCGCCCGAGCTGCGCGGCGCCCAGCCGGTGCTGAACGGCTCCGGTGGACCGCAGGGTGCCGGGACCGCGCCGGTCGCCGACCCGGTCGCGGTCGTGGTGAGCGCGCCGTCCGGTGGTGCGCAGGTCGTGGTCCGCGACGCCGCCGGCGAGGACGTCTTCAAGGGCAACCTGGCCGTCGGCCAGACCCGCGAGCTCAAGGCGTCGCCGCCGGTGCGGGTGATGTCGTCCGACGGCGCCGTCACGGTGTCCCTCGCCGGCGGGGAGGCACAAGCCATCGGCGAGCCGGGCGTGGCGGGCCAGCGGACCTTCGTCGCCGACTGACCTCCCCTCGCCTTCTTCAGCGATCCCCGGTCAGCCGGGGATCGCTGAACTTGTCGGCCCGTGCACGGCCTGACATGTTCGGGAAGAGCCTGACAAGTCCAGGAAGAGCCCGTCGGTCGGGGATCACTGGAGGCGGGTGAGAGGTCTCACCGTGTCGCGGGTGCGGGTGCCCGGGCGGTGACCCGGCATACTCACGGGTGCGATGACGACTGACACCGAGCTGCCCCCGACCCCGCTGAACGTCGCTGTGGTGACCCTCGGGTGCGCCCGCAACGAGGTCGACTCCGAGGAGCTGGCCGGTCGCCTCGAGGCAGGCGGCTTCCTCCTGGTCGAGGACCCCGAGGACGCCGACACCGTCGTGGTGAACACCTGCGGCTTCGTCGAGGCCGCCAAGAAGGACTCCGTCGACACGCTGCTGGAGGCCGCGGACCTCAAGGAGTCCGCCGGGCACGGCGGCAAGGCGCAGGCGGTCGTCGCGGTCGGGTGCCTGGCCGAGCGCTACGGCAAGGACCTCGCCGAGTCCCTGCCCGAGGCCGACGCGGTGCTCGGCTTCGACGACTACCTCGACATCGCCGCCAAGCTGCGCGCCATCGTCGGCGGCGAGACCCACCACCCGCACACGCCCTCGGACCGCCGGCGGCTGCTGCCGATCTCGCCCGTGGAGCGCGACGCGTCGGGGATCTCCGTGCCGGGGCACGAGGCCGTCGCCGCCGATGTCAGCGAGATCGGTGCCGGCGCGCCCGCGACCGGTCCCCGCGCCGTACGTCGTCGCCTCGACGCCGGTCCCATGGCGCCGCTCAAGCTCGCGAGCGGCTGCGACCGCCGGTGCACCTTCTGCGCCATCCCCAGCTTCCGCGGCTCGTTCGTGAGCCGCCGGCCCAGCGACGTCCTCGGCGAGGCGCAGTGGCTGGCCACGCAGGGCGTCAGGGAGCTCTTCCTGGTCAGCGAGAACTCCACCTCCTACGGCAAGGACCTCGGCGACCTGCGCCTGCTCGAGACGCTGCTGCCCGAGCTGTCCGGGATCGACGGCATCGAGCGGGTCCGCGTCTCCTACCTCCAGCCCGCCGAGACCCGCCCCGGCCTGATCGAGGCCATCGCCGGCACTCCCGGCGTCGTGCCCTACTTCGACCTCTCCTTCCAGCACGCGAGTGCGAGCGTGCTGCGCCGGATGCGCCGGTTCGGCGACCCCGACAGCTTCCTGGGCCTGCTCGAGCAGATCCGCTCGCTCGCCCCGCTGGCCGGCGTGCGCTCCAACGTCATCGTCGGATTCCCCGGCGAGACCGACGAGGAGCTGCAGACCCTCTGCGACTTCCTCGAGGCAGCACGCATGGACGTCACCGGCGTGTTCGGCTACTCCGACGAGGACGGCACCGAGGCGGCCGGCTTCGCCGAGGAGCTCAAGCTCGACGAGGACGAGATCCGCAGCCGCACCGAGCACGTCACCGCCCTGGTCGAGGAGCTCAACGCCCAGCGGGCCGAGGAGCGCGTCGGCGAGGAGGTCGTCGTGCTGGTGGAGTCGGTCGAGGACGACGCGCTCGGGGCGGTCGTCGAGGGGCGCGCCGCCCACCAGGGCCCCGAGGTGGACGGTACGACGCTGCTCGCCGGCGCCCACGACGTACGGGTGGGCGACCTCGTGACGGCGACCGTCACGGCCACCGACGGCGTCGACCTGATCGCGCGAGTGGACGGAGCGGGAGCATGACCACGGACCCGAGGAGCGCCGAGCGGCGCGAGGTCTCGAACTTCAACATCGCCAACGTGCTCACCACGCTGCGCATCGTCATGGTGCCGTTCTTCGGCTGGGCGCTGCTGCACGACGGGGGCAACGACCCGCTCTGGCGCTGGGTCGCCTTCGCGATCTTCGCCGTCGCGATGATCACCGACAAGGTCGACGGCGACCTGGCCCGCAAGCACGACCTGGTCACCGACTTCGGCAAGATCGCCGACCCGATCGCCGACAAGGCGATCACCGGGATGGCGTTCATCGGCCTCTCGGTCGTCGGCGACGTCTGGTGGTTGGTGACGATCGTGGTGCTGCTGCGGGAGTGGAGCGTCACCCTGCTGAGGCTCTCGGTGCTCAGGCAGGTGGTCATCCCGGCCGCGCAGAGCGGCAAGGTGAAGACAGTGCTCCAGGCGCTCGCCCTCTCCGGGCTGATCTGGCCGCTGCCCCACGGCGCCGCACACGACGGCGCCTTCGACTTCTGGCCCGGCCCGGTGGGCGAGGTGCTGTTCTACGCCAGCCAGGTGCTTCTCGCCGGCGCCGTCGCGATGACGCTCTGGTCGGGCTGGGAGTTCGTCCGCGAGGTACGCCGCCAGCGGGCGCGGCACGCCTGAGCGGCCAACCGGCGAACGCTGACCGAAAGGTCGGGAAAACCTACTTTGGTGGGGCCTCGTCGCACGTGCGTGCGGTTAGGGTGACCGTCCAGTCATCCGACGAAAGGCACCAGAACTCGTGTCAGCATCACGATCCGGTCGCAGGTTCACCCTCGCGACGACCGTGACGGGGCTGCTCGCCGCACCGCTCGCCGTGGTCACCACGGCCGCGCCCGCGAACGCTGCTCCTGTCGACGTACAGATCCTCGCCACCAACGACTTCCACGGCCGCCTGGTCGCCGACGGCTCCGTCGCGGGGGCGGCGCAGTTCGCCGGCGCCATCGCACAGCTGGAGTCGGAGAACCCCAACACCGTCTTCGCGGCGGCGGGCGACCTCATCGGCGCCTCGACGTTCGACTCCTTCATCCAGAAGGACCGGCCCACGATCGAGGCCCTCAACGCTGCGGGGCTCGACGTCTCGGCAGCCGGCAACCACGAGTTCGACCAGGGCTACAAGGACCTGGTCGAACGCGTGACGGCGCCCCACGACGCCACGACCAACCCTTACGGTGGCGCGGACTGGCAGTACATCGCGGCCAACGTGCGCAAGAAGGCCGGCGGCGGCTACGCCCTGCCCGACGTCACCGCACGCACGCCTGACGCCAACGACAGCTCCGACGGTGGCACCTGGACCACGACCATCGGTGGCGTCGAGGTCGGCTTCATCGGTGGCGTCACCGAGGAGCTGTCCTCGCTGGTCAGCCCGGACGGAATCAAGGACGTCGCGGTCAGCGGCATCGTCAAGGAGACCAACGACGCCGCCGACCGTCTGAAGGACGACGGCGCCGACCTGGTCGTGCTGCTCGTGCACGAGGGCGCGCCGAGCGACTCGCTCGCGGATGCCAGCACCAACGACAACGTCTTCAGCCGGATCGTCAACGGCGTCGACTCCGACGTGAACGCGATCATCTCCGGCCACACCCACCTCGCGTACACGCACACGATCAACGGCCGTCCAGTGGTCTCGGCCGGCCAGTACGGCACGAACATCAACAAGCTGGTGTTCACCGTCGACCCCGACACCGACGAGGTGACGCTCAAGACCAACGACCTCGTCGCGGCGGCGAAGGTGGAGCTCACCGCACCGGCCGCGACCGACAAGCGCGACGACGTCAAGGAGATCGTCGACGCTGCCGTGGCGGAGGCCGCCGTGCTGGGCGCTGCCGAGCTCGGCAAGATCGCCGCCCCATTCGACCGCGCGCGTCTGGCGAGCGGCGCGGAGAACCGCGGCGGCGAGTCCACCCTGGGCAACCTGGTCGCCGAGGTGCAGCGCTGGGCGACGTCGACCCCCGAGGCCGGCGGCGCGCAGATCGCGTTCATGAACCCCGGTGGCCTCCGCGGCGACATGCGGGGCAACCCGGGCGGCTTCCCCGCCACCGTGACCTACAAGCAGGCCGCCGACGTGCAGTCGTTCGCCAACACGCTGGTCAACATGAAGATGACCGGCGCGGCCATCAAGGAGCTGCTCGAGCAGCAGTGGCAGACCAACCCCGGTGGTCCCACCCCGAGCCGTCCGTTCCTGCGCCTGGGTGTCTCGAAGGGCTTCTTCGCGACCTACGACCCGGCCCGACCGGCCGGTGACCGGGTGACGAGCATGTCGCTCAACGGCACCGCGATCGACCCGGCGGCGACGTACTCCGTCACGGCCAACTCCTTCCTGGCCGCCGGCGGTGACAACTTCCGTGCCTTCAACAAGGCCACCGCGAAGCGCGACACCGGCAAGGTCGACCTGCAGGCGATGGTCGACTACATGGCGGCCTTCGCCGCGAAGGCGCCCCTGGCGGTCAACGCCAGCCAGCAGCAGGTCGGTGTGCGCTGGCCGGCCGACAAGCCGCGCTTCTACCGCATCGGGCAGAAGGTCGAGCTGGCGCTCAGCTCGCTCGCGATGACCGGTCCCAGCGACGCGCGCGACACCGTGCTCGACGTGAAGGTCGGGGACAAGGCCCTCGGGTCGACCCCGGTCGACAACACGCTGGGTGCCACCATCTCCGACGAGTACGGCACGAGCGCCGTGTCGGTGAAGCTCAAGGGCAAGACCCGGACCGGCAAGCAGACGATCACGTTCACCGGTCCCACCACCGGGACGACGTTCTCGCTGCCGATCGACGTCCGCAAGGCCAAGCCCGAGGTCAAGGTGCGCACCAAGCCGGCGCGCATCGTCAAGGGCAAGACCCGCGCCCGCCTGAAGATCAAGGCCGAGGCCCTCGGCATCTCCGCCGTGACGGGCAAGATCGTGGTCAAGGCCGGTGGCAAGAAGTACACGGTCAAGCTCAAGAAGGGCAAGGCCTTCGTCCGGCTCGCGAAGTTCAGCAAGGCCGGCAAGAAGCGGGTCGTCGTCAAGTACGCCGGCAGCCGCAAGGTGCGCACCAAGACCGCCGTGGTCAAGATCAAGGTGCGCCGCAACTGAGGCACTGACCTCCACAGCACCACCACCGGAGGCCCGGTCGTCGTTCGCGACGACCGGGCCTCCGCCGTGCTCGGGGCTCAGGCCTTGGTGTCCGGGCGGTCGTCGCCGGGCGGCTGGCGCAGCGCGAGCGCGGCCTGCACCAGGGCGAGGTGGCTGAAGGCCTGGGGGAAGTTGCCGGCCATCCGCCCGTGCGCGGCGTCGTACTCCTCCGAGAGCAGGCC
>CAZDAO010000268.1:0-3923 GCA_964503015.1 uncultured Nocardioides sp.
GGCCGTACGAGCCTATCTAGATGGCACGGAGATCGGTCGTCGGAGACCTTAGGCTTCCCCGGGCCCGGCACGAGCCACGCGTCGGGTGTGCTAGAGGAGGCCCGCATGGGGTCAGGCGCGCACGCACTCGTCCTCAACGCGACGTACGAACCGCTCGGCGTCGTGCCGAGCCGCCGCGCGCTCGTGCTGGTCCTCGGCCACAAGGCCATCCCCCTCGAGAGCTCCGACCGGGTGCTCCACAGCGCCCGCGTCGAGATCCACCTGCCGGCCGTGGTCCGCCTGACCCGCTTCGTGCGCGTGCCCTACCACGGAGCCGTCCCGCTGACCCGCCGCGCGATCCTGGCGCGTGACGGTGGCCGCTGCGTCTACTGCGGCGCCAGCGCGGCGACCATCGACCATGTCGTGCCGCGCAGCCGGGGCGGTCAGCACAGCTGGGACAACGTCGTGTCGGCCTGTCACCGCTGCAACCACGTCAAGGCCGACCGCGCCGTGGCAGACCTGGGCTGGCGGCTGCGCACTCCGCCCGCCCAGCCCACCGGCGCGGCCTGGCGCGTGCTGGGCACCGGCCGCTCCGACCCGCGCTGGCTGCCCTATCTCGACGGCCACGGCAGCGCCTCGATAGGCGAAGCAAGCGCGTAACACTCTCGTCACCCTCTGTACGATCTTTCCCGGTTGACTTCGCCAAGCAATCGCTGGCACGTCGGGCATCGCGGGGGAGGACGGTCGTGCGCAGACGGGAGGCCCTGGCCGGGCTGGCCGGCCTGGCGGCCGGAGCGGTGGCAACGGGGGCCGTAGCGCCTGCCTCGGCGAGCACCGCAGGGCTGGTGCTGGCGCATCGTTTCGGTGTCCTGCGGTTCACCGGGGGGCGATGGCAGATCATCGCTGACGACGCGCACCTGCCGCTCGGGCTGACCTCGGTCGCCGCGCGCTCGGACGGTCGCCTGGTGGTCGGCATGCTGCCGCTCACGCGGATCGGCTCCTTCCACGTCACCGGCGACGAGACGTACGCCGGCCGGTTCTGCTTCGGAGCCTCGGTCGGGTTCAACAGCGTGACCATCACGATCACCAACGCCACCGGGAGTTTCGTCCCCTGCACGTCTGCGGCGCTCGCGCTGCGCTACGCCAACCTCCAGCTCACCGTCTGGGGCTGGGAAGGGTCGTGACCGCCGCGCGCCCGACGGGGCACTACCTTGGCTCGACGTGGCCGAGCTGCACGACCTGACAGCCCTGGAGCAGGCAGCGGCCGTATGCCGCCGCGAGGTGTCGCCGCTCGAGCTGGTCGAGCACTACGCCCGTCGCGCCGACCGGGTCGGCGCCTTCGTGACCACGACCCATGACCTGGCGCGCGAGCACGCAGGTCGCCTCACCGAGGCGGGACGCCCCCCGGGCGCAGGCCCACTCTGGGGAGTCCCGACCGGCCTCAAGGACCTCCACCCCACCGCCGGGGTGCGCACCACCTTCGGCTCCGCGGCGTACGACGACTTCGTCCCGGAGGAGTCCGACGACCTCGTGCTGACCGTCGAGGCCGCCGGGATGCCGAGCCTGGGCAAGACGAGCACCCCGGAGTTCGGTTCGCCGTGCTACACCGAGCCGGACGTGGGGCCGCCCGCCGTGACGCCGTGGGACACCACGCGGACCGCCGGTGGCTCGTCGGGCGGTGCCGCCGCGGCCGTCGCCGCCGGCCTGCTGCCCGTCGCTCCCGGCTCCGACGGCGGCGGGTCGATCCGCATCCCCGCCTCCTGCTGCGGACTGGTCGGCCTCAAGCCCTCGCGCGGGCGCATCAGCGGGGCGCCGCGGTACGGCGACCCGGTCGGCCTCGCGACAGCGGGCACCCTCGCCCGCACGGTCCGCGACGCGGCGGCCCTCCTCGACGTGCTGGCCGGCCGCCGGGTCGGCGACCCGTACTGGGCGCCGCCGCCCTCCGGATCCTTCCTGTCCGCGTGCGACCGCGAGCCCGGGCGGCTGCGCGTCGCGCGCTTCATCGCGCCGGTGATCGCCGACGTCGAGGTCGCCCCCTCGTCGGTGACCGCCTGGGACGACGCCTCCCGGCTGCTCGAGGGCCTCGGCCACGACGTCGAGGACGTCCCGGTCCCGATCCTGCGCGAGGCGGTCGCCGACTTCGAGACCTGCTGGGCGGTCCTGACCGCCCTCTCGGAGGCGCCGCCCGGACGGGAGGACCGCCTCCGCCCGCTGACCCGCTGGCTGTCGGCGCGCGGCCACGCGGTCACCGGCCCGGAGCTCGGCCTGGCGATCGCGCGCCTGCGCCAGCACGCTGCCGGAGCGCTCGCTGCGCTGGCGGCCTACGACGTCGTGCTCACGCCCACCCTCGCCATGCCACCGGTCGAGGTCGGGGCGCTGCGCGACGACGCCGACCCGGCGCGCGACTTCGCCGCCCAGAAGGCCTTTACGCCCTGGACGAGCGCGTGGAACGTGACCGGCATGCCGGCGATCTCGCTGCCGCTCCACTGGACCGACGACGGGCTCCCGGTCGGCGTGATGCTCGCGGCCCGACCTGCCGAGGAGGAGCTGCTGCTGTCGCTCGCCGCCCAGGTCGAGCGGGCCGCGCCATGGGTGGACAGGCACCCGCCCGGCTGGTGAAGTGGCGGCATGGGTGAGCTGACGCCGTACCTCTGTGTGGCCGACGCCCGCGCGGCCCTCGACTGGTACGTCGACGTGCTCGGCGCCGAGGTCGTGCTCGAGCCGATCGTGATGGACGACGGCCGGATCGGGCACGTCGAGCTCGCCGTCGGCGGTGGCCGCTGGATGATGTCGGACGAGTTCGACACCGCGGGCGTCGCCGCGCCCGACGCCTCGCGTGGTGCCGCTGTCTCGCTCCACCTCGAGGTCGACGACGTCGACGCGACCTGCGGTTGGGTGACCGGGGCGGGGATCACCCTGGACCGGGGACCGGAGGACAGTCCGCCGGCCGGACGGGTGGCGGTCTTCCGCGACCCCTTCGGGCACCGGTGGTTCCTCAACCAGCGCACCTCCAGCTGAGCGGGCACTTCGTCCCCGTCCGGGGTGTCGAGCGGGCACTTCGTCCCCGTCCGGTCAGTCGTCCCCGATCCCGCGGGCGTGGAGGGCGTCGCCCGACTCGTGGGCGCGGGCGACGACCCGGATGACGAAGGGGGAGAGGTACGCCCGCGGGTTGCGGTCGAGCCCGCGGGCCCGGGCGGCGTCGCGGGTCTCACGCGCGATGGCGATGGTGCCGGGCAGGGCGCCGATGGTCAGCGCGACCGTCAGCGCCACCCGGTCCGGGTCGACGCCGACGAACCGGAGCGGCCGCGCCCATCGGGAGAGGGCGTCCACCATCGTGTTGACCGACGTGGTGGCCGTCAACGACAGCGCGGCGAGCCCCAGGGTGAGCAGGTCGAGGAAGGTCTCCACGGCCTTCTCGGCGCCGTACCACCACCACTGGAACGCACTCGCCGCGACCGCGATGAGCAGCACCCCGCGGGCCGCGCGCCAGACCGAGCGCAGCGGCACCCGGGCGAGCGCCGCGAGGAGCAGCGTCACGGCGAGGAAGACCGGCGCGCTGCGGACGTCGCGGACGACGACGACCCCGAGGCTGAGCACCGCGAGGCCGAGCACCTTGGCGCCGACCGGAAGCCGGTGCAGGAACGTGTCGCCCGGCTGGTGGAGCCCGGCGAGCAGGTCGCTCACAGGCTGACCCCGTCCACCAGGTCGGTGTAGTGGACGATCGCCTCGTCGGGGCGGCCGTCGGCCACCACCCGGCCGTCGTCGACGACGAGCACGCGGTCGCAACGGGCGGCGAGGTCGAGGTCGTGGGTGACGAGCACGAGCTGCTGCTCGAGCCCGAGCAGCACATCGCCGACGCGACGGGTGTTGGCCCGGTCGAGCAGCGTCGTCGGCTCGTCGGCGACCACGACTGCGGGGGAGGTGGCCAGCACCCCGGCCAGCGC
>CAZDAO010000268.1:4023-5526 GCA_964503015.1 uncultured Nocardioides sp.
CGACCGTGACCCGGCCGGACGTCGGCCGGACCAGCCCGTTGAGCATCCGCGCGAGCGTCGACTTGCCCGACCCGTTGGCGCCGATCACGCCCACCCGCCACTCGGTGAGCGTCAACGTGGTCGGCGCCAGGATCTCGCGCTCACCCCGTCCGGGCAGGGTGACCCGTACGGCGGCGGCGTCGAGGTGGATGGTCGGCAAGGTCAGTCGCGCTGGAGCAGCTGGGGGAACGCGCGGTGCACCTCGGCGGCGATCATCGCG
Organism: uncultured Nocardioides sp.; assembly: GCA_964503015.1. GTDB lineage: Bacteria > Actinomycetota > Actinomycetes > Propionibacteriales > Nocardioidaceae > Nocardioides. The sequence goes on from CAZDAO010000268.1 coordinate 4,283, forward strand.
ACGAGCGAGGTCTTCACCAGGTCGCCGATCCAGAACGGCATGTCGTAGGTGGCGGCCTCGCGGAACGAGACGTCGAAGAACCGCATCATGCCGGCGATGCCGAACAGGTGGACGACCAGGACGCTCGCGGTGAGCGAGCAGGCGAAGACCCACAGGGCCCGTGTGCGTCGCTCGCGGGCGACGTACTTCACGAGGAAGCCGGCCAGCGCGGCGGCGACGGGGAACGCGATGAGGTAGCCGCCGCTGGGCCCATTGAAGACGCCGATGCCCGAGGAGTGCTCGGCGAAGACGGGCAGGCCCACGGCGCCGAGCGCGAGGTAGAGGGTGACGGCCGCGAACCCGCGCAGCGGGCCGAGGATGCAGCCGGCCAGCATGACCGTGAGCGTCTGGAGGGTGATGGGCACGCCCGCGCTGCCGACCGGGATCGCGCCGACGTAGGCGCTGGCGGAGATCAGTGCGGCGAAGGCCGCGACCAGCGCGATGTCGCGCGACGGGGACGAGGAGCCGGAGGTGGTGGGGGCGGCCTCGGGCTGGGTGGTGGCAGTCATCGGGGGTCCTTGCTGAGGAAGCGTCGGTTGACCTGAACGGTGTTCAGGTTAGGGTGGCCGGGAACAGGTCGTCAATGCCGTCCAGCCACCGGGAGGGGTGCGTGCGCCACCGCCGCAGCGACGTCGTCGCGCATGCCGTCACCCTGCTCGACACGCACGGGCTGTCTGCGCTCACCATGCGCCGGCTGGGCTCCGAGCTCGAGGTCCAGCCCAGCGCGATCTACCACCACTTCCCCAGCAAGCAGGCGCTGCTGGCGGCGGTCGCCGACGAGATCCTTGCGCGCGGCGCCCGGCCGCGTACGGCGACCGCGTGGCCCGACCGGCTCCGCGAGGTGTGCTCGGAGCTGCGCCACGCCATGCTCGCCTGCACCGACGGCGCCGACGTCGTCGCCACGGTGTGGGCCTTCGGCCTGGGCGCCGCCGCACCCGTGGCCGAGCTGGAGAAGATCCTCGCCGACGCCGACGCTCCGCCCGAGCTGGTCGCGGTCGCCTCCCGCACGTTGGTCCACTACGTCTTCGGCCACGCCTTCGAGGAGCAGACCGCCCGTCAGGCGGTCAGCCTCGGCGCGGTCGACCGGTCGCTGGAGTCGCTGCCCGACTTCGACCTCGGGCTCGACCTGGTCATCGACGGCCTGCGCGCCCGCCTGCCCTGACCACCACCTGCGTGCGGGGGTGGCTCCGGGAGGGGTGCGATCC
>CAZDAO010000269.1:0-1571 GCA_964503015.1 uncultured Nocardioides sp.
GTCCAACGGGCTGAGGAAGGTGCAGTGGTCGACCGCCACCAGGCCGAGCTCGCAGGCCAGTCGCACGCCACCGCCGTACGTCAGCTGGTTGGCGTGGAGCCGCCCGCGCAGGCCGCTGTCGGACCCGGCCGCGAGGATGGTGCGGGCCTGGTCGACGTCGAAGGCGCCGTCCTCGCAGAACACGTCGATCCAGCGGGCGTGCGGTGCCGCCGCGGCGAGCATGGGGCCGGTGACGAGGTCGACGTAGTCCTCGGGGGTGGTGCCGACAGGCACGACGTGGGCGCCGAGGAAGGTGGTCTCGTCGGTGAACTGCCGCGCCACCGCGAGGCTGCGTGCCTCGTCGTGCACCGACAGCCCGTAGCCGCTCTTGACCTCCACCGTGGTGGTGCCCTGCGCCCGCATCTCCGCGACCAGCCGGGCCACGTGGGAGGTGAGCTGCTCGTCGGTCGCCGCCCGCGTCCGGGCTACGGTCGTGCGGATGCCTCCGGCGGTGTAGGGCTGGCCAATCATCCGGGCCTCGAACTCCGCAGACCGATCGCCGGCGAAGACGAGGTGGCTGTGCGAGTCGACGAAGCCGGGGATCAGAGCCCGGCCGCCGGCGTCGACCTGGACGTCGGCGTCGGGAGCCTCGGACGCGGGGCCGATCCAGGCGATCCGGCTCGCCTCGACCACGACCGCCGCGTCGCGGAGCAGGCCCAGGAGCCCGCCCTGCTCCGCGCGGGCCGGGTCGTTCGTGACCAGCTCGCCGATGCCGGTGATGACGGTGCTCGTCACGGGAAGATCCTCTCGATCGCCTCGTCGAGCTCGCGCCCGACCTCGGCCCGGTCGCCGTCCTCGACGATCCACCGACCGTCGGCCATGACGCGTCGTACGTCCTCGGCGCCGGCCGCGAAGACGACGGTGTTCTCGTCGCGGCCGGTGCCCGCGGTGCGCGGTGTGGCCGGGTCGAGGACGACGAGGTCGGCCCGCTGCCCGACCGCGATCGCACCCGCGTCGTCCCAGCCGAGCGACGCGTGGCCGTCGACCGTCGCGGCGGCCAGCAGCTCGGCGGCGGACCAGTGACCGCGCTGCTGCGTGGCCAGTCGCTCGTCGAGCTCCACGGCGCGCATCTCCTCGAAGAGGTCGATCACCGCGTGGCTGTCCGAGCCGAGCGTCAGCCGCGCACCAGCGTCGTGGAGCGCGCGCGAGGGTCCGATGCCGTCGCCGAGGTCGCGCTCGGTGGTCGGGCAGAACGACGCGTGGGCACCGGCTCCGCCGATGAGTGCGACGTCGGCGTCGGTCAGGTGGGTGGCGTGGACCACCGACGTGGTCGGCCGGAGGAGCCCACGCTCCGCGAGCAGCTGCGCCGGCGTGACGCCGTACTCCTCCAGGCAGGCGGTGTTCTCCGCGACCTGCTCGGAGAGGTGCACGTGCAGTGGCCGGTCGCCGACCCACGAGGCGACCGGGTCGAGGTCGTCGGCCGGCACCGCACGCACGGAGTGGACGGCGGCGCCGACACGCTCGGTGGGGGTCCGCGCGAACCGCGACTCCAGTCCGCTCACCCGGTCGACCCACGCCTCGACCGACCCGTC
>CAZDAO010000269.1:1581-5513 GCA_964503015.1 uncultured Nocardioides sp.
CGCTGTAGCGCACCTGCGCCCCCTCGGGTGCCCCACCGAAGCCGGACGAGAGGTAGAGGGTGTCGAGCAACGTGATCCGCACCCCCGCCTCCCGCGCGGCGTGCACGAGCGCCTGGCCCATCTCGTTGGGGTCGGCGTACGGCGTCCCGTCGGGCTGGTGGTGGAGGTAGTGGAACTCCCCCACGCAGGTGATCCCGGCGGCCGCCATCTCGCGGTAGGTCGCCCGGGCGAGGGCGAGGTAGGTGTCGGGGTCGAGCCGCGCGGCGACGTCGTACATCTGGTCGCGCCAGGTCCAGAACGTCCCACGCTCGCGCTGGGTGCGGCCGCGCAGGGCGCGGTGGAAGGCGTGGCTGTGGGTGTTGGCGAGCCCGGGCACGCCGAGGCCGCGCACCGGGATCGCGCGCTGCGGGTCGGCGTGCGGCGTCACGGAGGTGAAGCGCCCGTCGTCGACCTCGACGAGGACGTCGTCGTGGACGCCGTCGCCGAGCCAGGCCCGCTCGAGGAGGTACGCCGTCATGCGGGGGCCCCGTGGCGTGGTCGGGAGGAACGGAGCGGGGGACGAGAACGTCGTGGGGTGCTCATGCGCCCGCCAGCTCGGCCAGGACGTCCGCGAGCGCCTCGACCCCGGCCAGGCAGTCGGCGGTCTCCGCCTGCTCATCGGGCGAGTGCGAGATCCCGGTGGGGTTGCGCACGAAGATCATCGCGGTCGGGATGCCGGCGTCGGAGAGGATCCCGGCGTCGTGGCCGGCCTGCGTCGGGATGACGGGCCAGCCGCCGAGCCCGGCGAGCCGGGCAGCGAGGCCGGGGTCGAAGGCGACCGAGCCCGAGACCGACTCGGCGGTGACGGTCAGCGCCGTGCCGTCGCGGCCCGCGCGGTCCTCGGCCTGCCGCTGGATCGACTCGACCAGCGCCGCGAGCGCGTCGTCGGAGGACGCGCGGGCATCGAGCCAGGCCGTCACGAGCGAGGGGACGGCGTTGGTGCCGTTGGGCTCGACCGCGACCCGGCCGAAGGTGGCCCGCTGGGCGGCCAGGCGGGCCTGCTTGTTGGCAGCCAGCGCGGTCATCGCATAGGTCAGCATCGGGTCGTGCCGGTCCTCCATGCGCGTGGTCCCGGCGTGGTTGGCCTGCCCGGTGAAGTCGAAGCGCCACCGTCCGTGCGGCCAGATCTCGCTGGCGAGGCCGACTGCGACGTCGCGGTCGACGAGGTCGCGGCCCTGCTCGACGTGCAGCTCGACGAAGGTGCCGATGCGGTCGAGGTCCATCAGTCCGCGCCCGGGGTCCAGCCCGGCGGCGGCGACGGCGTCGGCGAGGAAGACGCCGTCGCGGTCGCGGAGCTCCCGGGCCTCCTCCCACGTCGTCGCGCCGGTCGCCAGCCGCGACCCCAGGCAGGCCCTGCCGAACCGCGATCCCTCCTCCTCGACGAAGACACCCACGCCGATCGGGCGGGCGGGCGCGAAGCCGCGCTCCGTCAGCACGTCGAGGGCCGCCAGCGCCGAGGCGACGCCCAGCGGGCCGTCGTACGCACCGCCGTCGAGCACGGAGTCGAGGTGCGACCCGGTGAGCACGCCCGGTGCGTCGGACGCGGCGGCCGGCTCCCACCACGCCACCTGGTTGCCGATGCCGTCCGTCTCGACCGTGAGTCCGCGCGTCGCGCACTCCTCGGCGAACCACGCCCGCAGCTCGCCCTCGGCGGAGGTCCAGGGCTGGCGGAAGTAGCCGCCCGAGGCCGCCGAGCGGCCCACCGGCGCCAGGTCGCGCCACATCTCCTCGAAGCCCATGGCTGAAGTCCACCGGGAACGTCCGGCCGGGTCAACGCAGGGCCTCGGCCAGGCGTCTCGGATCCCAGACCGCGTCCATGGGGCTCGCTCCGCTCACCATCCTGGTATCGCGTTCGTCGGTTGAGGTGCGAGGAGCGCCAGCGACGAGCCTCGAAACCACCCTCCTGGTTTCGAGGCTCGCTTCGCTCGCACCTCAACCAGCGAGGACTGTCGCTCGCACCTCAACCAGCGAGGACTGTCGCTCGCACCTCAACCAGCGAGGACTGTCGCTCGCACCTCAACCGGCGAGGAAGGTCGACCGACGAGCAAGATGGCCCCATGGAGTTCCGTGAGGTCGTCCGCCGCCGCCGGATGGTGCGGCGCTACTCCGACGAGCCGTTGGACCCGGCGCTCGTGGACCGGATGCTCGACCACGCGCAGCGCGCGCCCAACGCGGGCTTCACCCAGGGCTGGGCGTTCCTGGTGCTGGACACCCCCGAGGACGTCGCGCTGTTCTGGGAGTCCACCGGCGCCGATCCTGGCACCCACAACCGGTGGCTCGACGGCATGCGCACCGCACCGGTCGTGATCGTGCCGCTCACCTGCAAGGACGCCTACCTCGACCGCTACGCCGAGCCGGACAAGGGCTGGACCGACCGCAGCGAGGACCGCTGGCCGGTGCCCTACTGGTACGTCGACGCCGGGATGGCCGCGCTGATGATCCTCCAGACCGCCGTCGATGAAGGACTGGGCGCCTGCTTCTTCGGCATCCCCGCCGAGCACCTCGACTCGTTCCGCGCGGCCTTCGGCGTCCCGGACGACCACGACCCCGTGGGCGCGATCACCGTCGGGCACCGGGTGGGCGACGCCGGCGCCGCGGGTTCGCCGGCGCGACGCGAGCGACGTACGAATCTCGTCCACCGAGGGCGCTGGGGCACTACGGTCGGCGCATGACCGACCGTGTGGTCGCCGCGCTGCAGGCGCTCGTGCGCGTCCCGACCGTCTCCGACCGCGATCCCGCGCGGGTCGACACCGATGCCTTCGACCGGCTGCTCGCCGAGCTGGAGATGCAGTTCCCCCTGCTGCACCAGCGACTCGAGCTCACCCGGGTCGGCAGCCACGGGCTGCTGTTCCGCTGGGCGGGTGCGAGCGACGCCCGGCCCGTCGTGCTGATGGCGCACCTCGACGTGGTGCCCGTCGACGGCGAGGCGCCGTGGCAGCACGACCCGTTCGGCGGCGGGATCCACGACTCCGAGGTCGGTCCGGCGATCTGGGGTCGCGGCACCCTCGACGACAAGGGCTGCGTGGCCGCGATCTGCGAGGCCGTGGAGACGCTGCTCGAGGCCGGGCACACGCCGGCCCAGGACGTGTGGCTGTCCTTCGGCTGCGACGAGGAGGTCAGCGGCACGGCAGCGCCCGAGGCCGTCGCCGTCCTGCGCGAGCGCGGGGTCACGCCGTGGCTGGTGCTCGACGAGGGCGGTGCCGTCGCGGGTGGGGCGTTCCCCGGGGTGAAGGCTCCGCTGGGCGTCATCGGCGTCACCGAGAAGGGCACGACGTGCCTCGAGCTCGTCGCCGAGGGGCGCGGCGGCCACGCCTCCACCCCGGCGAAGGACGGCCCGACCGCTCGCATCTGCCGGGCCGTCCTGCGGCTCGAGAAGTCACCGTTCCCGGCGTCCGCGCCGGCGCCGACGCTCGAGCTGATGCGCCGGCTGGCGCCGCACCTGCCGATGCCGCTGCGCCCGGTCGTGGCTCCCCTGCTCAACCGGGCCGACCGACTCGCGCCGGTCATCACCCGCGTGCTGCTCGCGGCCGGCCCCGAGGCCGCCGCCATGACGCGCACGACGGTCGCCACCACGACGCTCAGCGGCTCACCGGCCCTCAACGTCATCGCCTCGACCGCCAAGGCCGGCCTCAACATCCGGATCATGGTCGGCGACACCGTCGCCGGCGTCGTCGAGCACGTCCGGGCGGCGATCGCCGACGACTCCATCCGCATCGAGGTCGTCGACTCGGGCGAGCCGTCGCCGGTCTCGCCGATGGACGAGCCGTTCGAGCTGCTCGAGTCGTGCATCAGCGAGGTGTTCCCGGAGGCGATCGCCACGCCCTACGTGATGATGGCGGCCACCGACTCGCGCCACTTCACCGCGATCAGCGAGCACGTCTACCGCTTCGCCC
>CAZDAO010000270.1:0-452 GCA_964503015.1 uncultured Nocardioides sp.
GCCAGGACCTCGGCGCCTTCTTCACCGCCTGGCTGCGCACCCCGTCCAAGCCCGCTGCGACGGCGGACAACGGCCTCGTATGACGGACGTCACCTGGTTCCGGGCGCCCAGCGGCGGCGACCCCGGCACGCTCAACGCCTGCTACAACGCCCTCGACATCCACGTGATCCGCGGCCGCGCCGACGACGAGGCGGTGTCACTGGGCGGCCAGAGCCGCACCTACGCGTGGCTGCTGACCGAGGTCGCCGCCTGCGCGGGGGTCCTGCGCGCGTTCGGCGTCGGCGTGGGGGACCGGGTCGTGCTCGGGTCGCTGCCGGCCGAGGAGGCCGTGGTCGCCGCGCTCGCGGCCGCGCGCGTCGGCGCCGTGGTGGCGTACGACGACTCGGCGGGGGCCGAGGGGCCGGTGCAGGTCCGCCGCGTCGACGGCGCCGTGGTGTTCACCGTCGACGGCG
>CAZDAO010000270.1:462-5512 GCA_964503015.1 uncultured Nocardioides sp.
CCGTGAGGACCTGCCGTGGGACGTCGCGATGCGGGCCGGGCGGACCGACCCCGCCCCGTCCGCGGACGTCCCCGGTGATGCCGTGCTGTGCCACCACGGTGACGACGAGCTCAGCGTGCTGGCCGCCCTCGGCGCGTCGGACGACCAGAAGCTGCCGGTCCCCGACGGCGCGAGCGTGGTGGAGGTCGGCGGCCTGCGGTTGTGGTCGTTCGACACGCCGTAGGACCACCCGCACCACCTGACACACTGGCGCCCGTGACTGCCCGCGACATCGTGATCCTCGGCTCGACGGGATCGATCGGCACCCAGGCCCTCGACCTCGTACGCGCGAACCCCGACCGCTTCCGCGTGGTCGGCCTCACGGCCGGGGGCTCGAACCGCGCGCTGTTCGATGCGCAGGTCGCGGAGTTCGCGCCGGCGTACTCCGGGCTGGGGGAGGAGGCCTCCACCGAGGCGGCCGGTCGCGCCTGCGACGTCGTGCTCAACGGGATCACCGGGGCGGTCGGGCTGCGGCCCACGCTCGCCGCCCTCGACGCCGGAAACACGCTCGCGCTGGCCAACAAGGAGTCGCTGATCATCGGCGGCCCCCTCGTCAAGGAACGGGCCCGTCCGGGGCAGATCGTGCCGGTCGACTCCGAGCACAGCGCGATCGCGCAGAGCCTGCGCGCCGGCTCCGCCGACGAGGTACGCCGCCTCGTGCTGACGGCGTCCGGCGGCCCGTTCCGCGGCCGGAGCGCGGCCGAGCTGGCCGACGTCAGCCCCGAGCAGGCGCTCGCCCACCCCAACTTCGCGATGGGCCGGGTGATCACCACCAACTCCGCGACCCTGGTCAACAAGGGCCTCGAGGTGATCGAGGCGCACCTGCTGTTCGACATCCCCTTCGACCGCATCGACGTGGTCGTGCACCCCCAGCAGCTGATCCACTCGATGGTGGAGTTCGTCGACGGCGCCGTCGTCGCGCAGCTCGGCCTGCCGACGATGCTGGTGCCGATCGCGCTCGGCATGGGCTGGCCGGACCGGGTGCCCGACGCCGAGACCCCGATCGACTGGACGAAGGCGTCCGACTGGCGCTTCGAGCCGCTCGACGACGACGCGTTCCCCGCCGTTCGGCTGGCGCGTGCCGCGGGAGAGCGCGGCGGCACCGCCCCCGCCGTCTACAACGCGGCCAACGAGGTGGCGGTCGACGCCTTCCACGACGGGCGGTTGCGGTTCTCCGACATCGTCGCCACGATCTCCCGGGTCCTGGACGCCCACGACGTATCCTCGAGGGAGCACTTCACCGTGGACGACGTCCTCGCTGCCGACGCCTGGGCGCGCGCGGAGGCGTCGGCCCTCATCTGACGCCCGAACCCGAGAAGGATCCCCCGCATGACCGCCCTGCTCTACACCCTGGGCGTCGTCACGTTCGTCGTGGCGATCCTGGCGTCGATCGGCCTCCACGAGTTCGGCCACCTCATCCCGGCCAAGAGGTTCGGCTGCAAGGTGCCGCAGTGGTTCATCGGCTTCGGCCCGACGGTGTGGAGCAAGCAGATCGGCGACACCGAGTACGGCGTCAAGGCGATCCCGCTCGGCGGCTACGTCAAGATCGTCGGGATGCTGCCCCCGGGTGCCGAGGGCCTCGTCGAGGAGACGACCTACGACGAGGACGGCGAGCCGGTCCACAAGGTGCGCCGCTCCAACACCGGCATGTTCACCCAGCTGATCTCCGACGCCCGGGCGGCCGAGTGGGAGTACGTCAAGCAGCACGACACCGACCGGCTGTTCTACCGCCTGCCGTGGTGGAAGAAGGTGATCGTGATGGCGGGTGGCCCGACGGTCAACATCGCCATCGCCTTCTCGCTGTTCGTGATCCTGTTCGCCACCTACGGCAACCCCCGCGACGAGGTCGTCGAGCCGACCGTCGCCGCGGTCCCCGAGTGCGTGATCCCGGTCTCCGAGGAACGCACCACCTGCCGGACGACCGACCCGGAGACGCCCGCGCTGAAGGCCGGGATCGAGCCCGGCGACGAGATCGTGAGCTTCAACGGCACCCCCTACCGGGACTGGGAGTCGCTCCAGTCGCTGATCCGCGCCAACGCCGACGGCGACGCCGTCATCGAGGTGCGCCGCGACGGCGAGCTGCTGACGCTGGAGACCAACACCACCGTCACGCTGCGCCAGACCTCGCTGGAGGACGAGACGCTCACCGAGGTGGGGTTCCTCGGCGTCCAGCCCGAGACCCACCTCGCGACCGGCGGTCCGCTCTACACCGTCGGCCAGATGGGGACCATGACCGTCGAGACGGTCAAGGCGCTCGGCCAGCTGCCGGTGAAGGTCTACGAGGTCGGCCGTGCCATCGTCGGCCTGCAGGAGCGCGACCCCGAGAGCCCGGTGTCCATCGTCGGCGGTGGGCGCTTCGCCGGCGAGGCGGCCAGCGCGGACTTCCCGCTGGTCGACAAGCTCGTCACGCTGCTCTTCCTCATCGCGAGCTTCAACTTCTTCATCGGCATGTTCAACTTCGTGCCCCTGCTGCCCCTCGACGGCGGCCACATCGCCGGCGCGCTCTACGAGGGCCTCAAGCGCGGTCTCGCCCGCCTGCGCGGTCGTCCCGACCCCGGGCACGTCGACGTCGCCAAGCTGTTGCCGGTGGCGTACGTCGTGGGGCTGGCGATGCTGGTGATGGGCGTCGTGCTGATCGTCGCCGACCTCGTCGTACCCCTCCACATCAGCTGACCCGTCGGCCGAGGCCACGCTCGCGTCCGCCGACTCGGGTCCGCGGGGTGCGGCCTCCTAGACTGGCGCCATGACTTCTGTCGGCCTGGGCATGCCCGCCCTCCCGCCCCCCGTCCTGGCGCCCCGCCGCACGACCCGCCAGATCAAGGTGGGGTCGGTGGGCGTCGGCAGCGACTCGCCGATCTCGGTCCAGTCGATGACCACGACGCTGACCTCCGACGTCAACGCCACGCTCCAGCAGATCGCCGAGCTCACCGCCACCGGCTGCGACATCGTCCGCGTGGCCTGCCCGAGCCAGGACGACGCCGACGCCCTGCCGGAGATCGCACAGCACTCGCAGATCCCGGTCATCGCCGACATCCACTTCCAGCCGAAGTACGTGTTCGCCGCCATCGACGCCGGGTGCGCGGCGGTCCGGGTCAACCCGGGCAACATCCGCAAGTTCGACGACCAGGTCAAGGAGATCGCGAAGGCCGCCAAGGACCGCGGCACCTCGATCCGGATCGGCGTCAACGCCGGCTCCCTCGACAAGCGGATCATGGACAAGTACGGCAAGGCGACGCCCGAGGCGCTCGTCGAGTCCGCCGTGTGGGAGGCCAGCCTCTTCGAGGAGCACGACTTCCACGACTTCAAGATCTCGGTCAAGCACAACGACCCCGTCGTGATGGTCCGCGCCTACGAGCTGCTCGCCGAGGCCGGCGACTGGCCGCTCCACCTCGGCGTCACCGAGGCCGGTCCGGCGTTCCAGGGCACCATCAAGTCCTCGGTCGCCTTCGGCGCCCTGCTGTCGAAGGGCATCGGCGACACCATCCGCGTCTCGCTGTCCGCGCCGCCGGTCGAGGAGGTCAAGGTCGGCCTCCAGATCCTGGAGTCGCTCAACCTCCGCCCGCGCCGGCTCGAGATCGTCTCCTGCCCGTCCTGCGGTCGCGCCCAGGTCGACGTCTACAAGCTCGCCGAGGAGGTCACCGCCGGCCTCGACGGGCTCGAGGTGCCGCTGCGCGTCGCCGTGATGGGCTGCGTCGTCAACGGCCCCGGCGAGGCGCGCGAGGCCGACCTCGGCGTCGCCTCCGGCAACGGCAAGGGCCAGATCTTCGTCAAGGGCGAGGTCATCAAGACCGTCCCGGAGTCGCAGATCGTGGAGACGCTCATCGAGGAGGCCATGCGCATCGCGGAAGGCATGGAGTCCGTCGAGGGCGCCGAGGCCACGGTCTCGATCTCCTGACCTCTCGCGCGAGTCGCGATCTTCTCGGGGTGTGCTCGCCCCGAGAAGTTCGGGTTCCCCCGCCTCAGCGGGGGAACCGAACGACAGCGGGATGAGTAGGCTCCCCACGTGCTGAGGACTCGCGAGCAGGTGCGTGTGCTGGGCCCGGCCGACCGGGACCGGTTCATCGCGCTCGCCGAGCAGGACCCGGTGGTCAACGTCTTCGCCGACTACCGCGCACGGCTCACCAACCTCGACGAGCGCTGGCTCGGCGGGCAGGTGTGGGGCCGGTTCGTCGGCGAGGAGCTGGTCGCCGGCTGTCACCTCGGCGCCAACCTCGTCCCCGTCCAGTGCACGCCCCACGACGTGGTGGCCTTCGTCGACGCCGCGCTGCGCCGGCGCAGCACCGTCGGCACGATCGTCGGCCCGCACGACGTCGTCGCCTCCCTGTGGGAGGCGCTCGAGCCGCGGTGGCAGCGTCCGCGGGAGTTCCGGGCACGGCAGCCGCACCTGGAGATCGCCCGTGTCCCCGACGTGGCGGGCGACCCCGACGTGCGCGTCACCACGCCCCAGGACCTCGAACGGCTCTACCCCGCGTGCGTGGCGATGTACACCGAGGAGGTCGGCGTCTCTCCCGAGAGCGACGCCGGCGGCGGCGACCTCTACCGCGCGCGCGTCCAACAGCTGATCGGGCGCGGCTGGTCGATGGCGAGCTTCGACGACGACGGCGTGGTCTTCAAGGCGGAGGTGGCCTGCATGACGCCGTACGCCGCCCAGGTGCAGGGCGTGTGGGTCCGTCCCGACCGTCGTGGGCGGGGGCTGGCCTCCAGCGGCATGGCGGCGGTCGTGGCCCGCGTGATCGGCACCGGGATGGCGCCGGTGGTCTCGCTCTACGTCAACGAGTGGAACACGCCGGCCCGGGCGGCGTACGCACGAGTGGGCTTCGAGCAGACCGCCACCTTCGCGACGCTGATGTTCTGACCGTCGCGCCGGGGAAAGTGCGAAAAAGATTTCGCGCCGGATGTATCAGCACGTCGGTGACCCCCACCTGAGAGGACATGGGGACAATGGTCACCATGTCGGAGAACCGTAGGGCTGAGGGGGAGCTCGAACAGTCACCGTGGGAGATCGCCAGTG
>CAZDAO010000271.1:0-5511 GCA_964503015.1 uncultured Nocardioides sp.
CTGCCCCAGCACGCGGGTCGGCTCGTGGATGGACGCGCCGGGCCGCTCGACCTCGACGGCGCAGCCGCGCCAGTCCGGCAGCCGCAGCGGCTGCTTGAGCAGGCCGCCGTTGGCGTGCGGGTTGGCGCTCATCCGACGGGTCCCGGCGGGCGACAGCGCCCTGATCGCCTCGACGGGCCGACCGTCCTCGCCGAACAGCTCCTCGGGGCGGTAGGACCGAAGCCACTCCTCGAGCTGCGCGCGGTGGTCGTCGTTCTCGCGGGTGCCGGCGAGCGGCACCTGGTGGGCGCGCCACGTCCCCTCGACGGGCTTGCCGTCCACCTCGGCCGGCCCGGTCCAGCCCTTCGGGGTGACCAGCAGGATCATCGGCCACGGGCGCCGCTCGACGTCGCCGTCCTCGCGGGCGGCCCGCCAGGTCTCGCGGATCATGTCGTGCGCCTCGTCGAGGGCGGCGGCCATCTGCCGGTGCACGTCGGCCGGCTCGTCGCCCTCCACGGTGATCACGTGGTGGCCGTAGCCGCGCAGCAGGCTCTCGAGCTCCTCGCGGTGGATGCGGGCCGGGATCGTCGGGTTGGCGATCTTCCACCCGTTGAGGCTGAGGATCGGCAGCACCGCCCCGTCGTGGACCGGGTCGACGAACTTGTTGGCGTGCCAGCTCGCGGCGAGCGGGCCGGTCTCGAACTCGCCGTCGCCGACGACCGCGGTCACCAGCAGGTCGGGGTTGTCCATCGCAGCGCCGTACGCGTGGGACAGGACGTAGCCGAGCTCACCGCCCTCGTGGATCGAGCCCGGCGTCTCCGGTGCGACGTGGCTGGGGATGCCGCCCGGGAAGGAGAACTGGCGGAAGAGTCGCGCCATCCCGTCGCGGTCGTGGGTGATGGCGGGGAACACCTCCGAGTAGGTGCCCTCGAGCCAGGCGTTGGCCACCGCGGCGGGACCACCGTGGCCGGGCCCGCACAGGATGATCGCGTTGGTGTCGCGCTCGCGGATCAGCCGGTTGAGGTGGGTCCAGACGAGGTTGAGGCCGGGCGTCGTGCCCCAGTGCCCGAGCAGCCGCGGCTTGATGTCGTCACGCTCCAGCGGCCGCTCGAGGAGCGGGTTGTCGAGCAGGTAGATCTGCCCGACCGCGAGATAGTTGGCTGCACGGAACCAGAGGTCGAGGTCCTGGACCTGGTCGTCGGTGAGGGTCGCCATGGTCCTTGGTACCCGAACCGCGCTCGGTCGCGCATCCCCCATGGTGCCGCCGTGGACGGCTCAGCCGCTCACCACGTTGACCAGCGGCTCGCCCGCGACCCTCCGGCGGAGCTGGTCGCGCACGAGCGCGGAGACGCGCGGCAGCATGGCCGTCGTACCTCCGGCGATGTGGGGCGTGACGAGCACCTCGGGGGCGTCCCACAGCGGATGCCCGTCGGGAAGGGGCTCGGGGTCGGTGACGTCGAGGGCGAACCGCAGCCGGCCGGCGTGGGCCAGCACGGCGTCGGTGTCGACGACGGGCCCGCGGGCGACATTGACCACGAGGGCGCCGTCGGGGAGCAGCGACATCGCTGTGTCGTCGAGGAGGCCGCGGGTGGCGTCGGTGAGCGGGACGAGCACGACCACCACGTCCTGCTCCGGCAGCAGCGCCGGGAGGTCCTCGATCGCGCGCACCCGGCCGACCAGCTCGTCGTCGCGCTCACGGGTGGCGACCGCGGTCACCAGGGCCTTCATCGGCAGCAGCCGCTCGGCCAGCGCCCGGCCGATCGAGCCGAAGCCCAGGATCAGCACGCGCGAGTCGGCGAGCGAGCGCCGCATCTTGTCCGAGGACCAGTGCCCGTGGTTGCGCACCGCCTCCGGGATCCCGCGCAGGCTCGCCAGGATGAGTCCGACGGCGTGCTCCGCGGTCGCGTCGTCGTGGACGCCGGTGGCGTTGCAGAGGGTGATGCCCTCGGGCAGCCGGTCGGCCACGCCGTCGTACCCGGCACTCTGGAGCTGCACCACCTGCAGCCCGCGGAGCAGGTGGCCGCGGTCGATGACGTCGGCGCGGGTGGCGTAGTGGGGCACCCAGAACGCGACGTCGCCACCGGGCGGGGGTCCGTCGCCGTTCCACACCACGACCTCGACGCCGTCGACCGGGCCGACGGCGTCGGCGAGCTCCTGGGTCGCGAGCGCGGCCCTCACGCCCGCTCCCCTGTGAGCGGGAGGTAGGGCGTCAGGTCGGTGCGCTCGCCGCTGGCGGCCACCTTCCCGGAGGCCACCGCCTCCGCCCACGTCGTACGACCGGTGGCTACTGCGAGCCACGTCTCGGCGTCGGTCTCCACGACCGCCGGCGGCGTGCCGCGCGTGTGCCGCACGCCGGGGATCGCCTGGACGGCCGCGAAGGGCGGCACACGCACCTCGACCGAGCGGCCGGGGGCACGCGTCTCGAGGACGGCCAGGTAGTGCTTCACGAGCGCCCGGGTGTCGGCGCCCTCCAGCTCTGCTGCGGTGAGGACCTTGAGTCGTGCGGGCACACCCCGAGGCTAGACGGACGTGGTGCAGGCAGCTCGCGCCAGGTGGCGCGCGCCCGAGCGTGGACCGAGCCCCTCCGGACCCGAACTGCCGGCACGGTGCTCAGCCGATGGAGTCGAGGATCTCCAGCTGGGCCCGCCACGCCGGCGACGCGGGGTCGATGACGACGAAGTGGTCGCCCTCCACCCGGACGATCTCCGCACGGGCGCCCGCGGCTCGCGCGTCGACGACGTAGCCCTCGGACTGACCCAGAGGGACCACGTCGTCGTCGACGCCATGCACGCACCACACGGGTACGTCGAGGGGGATCTGCTGCTGGGGGTCCCAGCGGACGTCGGCGGGGCCAGGGGTGTGGCCGAGCAGGGCCGCGGCCGCGCCGCCACCGAGCCCCATCCGCTCGGACATCACGAGGTCGAGGACACCTGCCTGCGAGATCGCATGGGTGACCTGCACCCGGGGCTCGTCGCGGCCGGCCGCCCACACGGCGAGGTGGCCCCCCGCGGAGTGGCCGAGCGTCACCACCGTCGACAGGTCGAGGTCCGCGACGTCGGCGAGGGCGTCGATCGCGGCCGCGACGTCGTCGAACGTCTCGGGCGTGCCACCGCCGTTGCCGACCCGGCGGTACTCGATGTTCCAGGCGGTCCAGCCCGCCTCGGCGAGCGAGGCGGCCAACGGCTGCCCCAGGGTGTGGTCGTAGGCGGCCTTCCAGAACCCGCCGTGGATGACGACCACGACGCCGCGCGAGGCCCCCTGCGGACGGTGGAGCTCGGCGAACTGGGAGGGGTCCTCGCCGTAGGTGACGCGCTCGACGCCGTCCGGTGTGGCAGGTGCGGGCGCGTCGGTCGGCACGGCGGACTCCTCGGAACAGGCGCTCAGCGCGGGTGCGAGCACCCCGAGCGCGGGTAGGGCGAGAAGCGTACGACGGTGCATGCCGGTGGTTCGGAGCCGACCGGCCTCCCGCTCGGTGGACGCCGTGACGCCCTCACGAGTCTCCGGGGGTCTCACCGGTCTCGGCCTCGGGGTAGGGCTGCACGAGCTGGAGCAGGACGTAGGTGCGCCGGTCGTCGTCGCGGCCGCGGGTGCGCTCGGCCCAGGCCTCGACCAGGTCGTCGAGCTCCCGTCGCAGCTGGTGGGCCTCGTCGTCGGTGAGCCGGAGCGCGTGGTCGGACGTGGCGAAGACACCGCTGCCCTTGGGGCCCATGGTGAACGCGCGGTCGACCAGCTGGTGCATCCACGCGAGCTTGCTGGCACTGAACACCCGCACCGCCGACCGGCCACCCGGAGCGTCGGCCAGCTGGCTGAGGTTGACGGTCAGGCCGGGGCCGGACGCCGCGCGCCACACCCGGTCGCGCCGGTCGCGTGCCTCCTCCGGCGCCTCCTCGACCAGGCCGTACTTCGCGAGCTGGCGCAGGTGGAAGCTCGCCTGGTTGGCCGGGATGCCGAGCTCGCGGGCGAGGTCCGCCGCGCGGGCCGGGCCCCCGGCGTCGAGCTCGTCGAGGATCCGGGTGCGAACGGGGTGGGCGATGGCGCGCAGCACGCGGGGGTCGCTCAACGGCTTCGGCTCGGCCATGGGGATCACCTTACTCAATTGCGCACACAATATTGCGCAATATTACTTGCGCACTTTATGGTGCGCATGTGCCCGGATACCGCCAGCTCTCGAAGAACCGCGACTTCACCGTCCTCTGGATCGGCGACACCGTCAGCGAGCTCGGCAGCGCGCTGTCGATGTTCGTCTTCCCGCTCATCGCCTACGCGCTCAGCGGCTCCGCGCTCACCGCGGCGCTCGTGGAGGCGGCGTACCTCGGCGGGTTGTGCGCGACGCTGCTGCCCGCCGGCGTGCTGGCCGACCGCGTCGACCGCAGGCGGATCATGCTCGTCTCGAGTGCGACCGGCTGCGTGTCGTACGCGTCCCTCGCGGTCGCCGGGGCGCTCGACGCCCTGACGCTGCCGCACCTCGTGGCGGTCGCCCTCGTCAGCGGCGTCGCCGCCGGCGCCTTCAACCCGGCACAGGTGTCGGCGATCCGGTCGGTGGTGACGACCGAGGACCTGCCCACCGCGCTCAGCCAGAACCAGGCGCGCCAGCACGTCGCCTCGCTGCTCGGCGGGCCGCTCGGCGGCGCGCTGTACGCCGTCACCCGCTGGCTGCCGTTCGCGGTCGACGCGCTGTCGTACGCCGTCGCCTGCCTCACCGTGAGCCGGGTCCGCACGGACCTGTCCGCACCGCACCGCCGCCGCGAGCCCCTGCGGCAGCAGCTCGCCGAGGGGTTCGGCTTCATGTGGGCGCGGCCGTTCTTCCGCACGCTGCTGGCGTGGGCCTCCCTGACTAACCTGGTCACCAACGCGATCTTCTTCGTCGTCGTCCTGCGGATGGTCGCCGACGGCGTGCCCGCCGCGCAGATCGGCCTGGTGTCGACCGCCGCGGGCGTCGGCGGCATCCTCGGCGCAGCGATCGCCCCGAGCATCATCCACCGGATGCCGACCGGTCGGCTGACCGTGCTGATCGGCTGGGCGTGCTGCCTGCCGCTGGTGCCGCTGGCGTTCTCGGACAGCGTGTGGACCGCCTGCGCGTGCACCTTCGGGCTGCTGGTGCTCAACCCCGTCGGCAACGCGGGCATCAGCTCCTACCGGATGGCCGTCACCCCCGACCACCTGCAGGGCCGCGTCGGGTCGACCAGCCAGTTCACCTCGATGTCGGTCATGCCGCTGGCGCCCCTGCTCGGCGGGTGGCTCCTGGAGCACCACGGCGGCGCGGCCGCGATCGGAGTGCTGGTCCTGGCGTCGACACTGCTCGCGGTCCTGCTCACCTCGAGCCGCTCGATCCGCTCGGTTCCCAAGCCCGCGGAGTGGGTCGTCGAGGAGTCGGCGCGCTCGCTCGACACCGCCGGGGCCGCCTGACGGCACCTGTCCCGCCCGTCCGGGGTCGCCCCGGGAGGAACGGCCGTCCCGTCGGGGAAGGTAGTCCAGTGAGGAATGGTCGTCCCGCCCGGGTAGTCCAGTGAGGAATGGTCCTCAGCCGGCCCT
>CAZDAO010000272.1:0-5480 GCA_964503015.1 uncultured Nocardioides sp.
ACACGGGTCAGGTCGTCGGTGCCGCGCTGGCGCAGGTGGGCGGTCGCCGTGCGGATCTGCTGCAGGGAGATGCCGGTGTCGAGCAGGCGCTTGACGACCTTGAGGATCAGGATGTCGCGGAAGGAGTACAGCCGCTGCGAGCCGGATCCGGCGGCCCCGCGCACGCTCGGCTCCACCAGGCCGGTGCGTGCCCAGTAGTCGAGCTGGCGGTAGGTGATGCCGGCGGCGTTGCACGCGGTGGGCCCGCGGTAGCCGGTGTCGCTGGGCAGCGGGGAGACGTCGTCGTCGAAGAGCAGGCCCTGCTCCTCGGCGAGCTCGGCGGCCTCCGCCGCAGCGGTGATCCCGGCGGCGTCCGCGCCCTGTTCGTTCTCGTTGCTACCCACAGCGACCCTCCAGGTCAGATCCTCCGTTGTGCGGTAACTCCTGGGGGGAAGGATCCGCCGCGCTGCCCGGGTGGAGCGACAACCACAGCGGTGGAGTTACAACAGAGACAGTTCACGGTAAGGCCGCGGCCCCGGGTTGTCCATCCATGGACCGGGCGTGTCGCAACCCTCAACCTCGACTTGAGGGTGAGTGTTTCGCCTGGGGTCAGTGGGACTCGAAGTCGTCGGGCGAGACGTGGTCGAGGAACTCCCGGAAGCGCTCGACCTCGTCCTCCTGCTCCGCAGGCACCGCGAGGCCCGCCTCGTCCAGCACCGACTCCGCGCAGACGATCCGGCTGCCCGTGCGGAGCGCGAGCGCGATGGAGTCCGAGGGACGCGCACCCACCTCGGCCCCACCCTCGAAGACGAGCTGGGCGTAGAAGATGCCCTCCTGCATGTCGACGATGCGGACCTCGTCGAGGCGCTGCCCCGTGGCCGCGAGCACGTCGCGCATCAGGTCGTGCGTCAGGGGACGTGGAGGGGTGACCCCCTGCTGGGCGAAGGCGATCGCCGTGGCCTCCACCGCCCCGATCCAGATCGGCAGGTAGCGCTCCCCCGTCACCTCGCGCAGCAGCACGATGGGCTGGTTGGAAGGCATCTCGACACGGACACCGACGACGTCCATTTCCCGCATGACCCCACCCTACTCACGTCCGGTGACCCGGCCCATCGCCCCTGCTCGCGCGGCCCGCACCCGGCCTGTCGAACAGGAGGAAGTGGCTCACACGGTGGCCAGCCACGCTCAGTGGCCACCCGGGCGCCGACCTCGTCCTGTTCGACACACCCCGGCCTGTCGGACAGGAGAAAGGGCCGCGCGCGCGGTCGTACGACGCTCAGCCGCGCCCCGCCCAGGAGGTTCGTCCTGTCCGACGGGCCGCGTGCGGTACGACGTGCGGCAGCGGCGGCGTCAGCCGCGGTCGAGGCCGATCTTGACGAGCGTCGCGTGGAGCCGGACCGACAGCGCGGCGATCTCCGAGGTGGCGTCCTCGGCGCGTCCGCGCGCGGCCGCGTCGCGTCCGCGCGCGAGGGGGGCGACGACCTGCTGCACCAGCCCGACCTCACGGTCCGCGGCGGTCTTGAAGGCCCGCAGGTGGCGCGGCTCGAACCCGAAGGCGGCCAGCTCGCGGGCGGTCTGCGCGACGACCAGCGCGTCGCTGTCGAAGTGCCCGGTGCCCGTACGGGCGCTCACCAGGCCGTACTGCTCGAGCTGCGCCATTAGCTCCTCGGAGATGTCGGCCACCTTGAGCAGCTCGCGGCGCGAGAGCCGCAGCTCACTGGTGCGCCGGAACGACTCGGGGCTCGGGAGCCCGTCGGCACTCAGCGCGACCTTGGGCACGGTCGGAACGACGGACTCGATCGGCGGCGGCTCGAGCCCCCGGTCGATGGCGTCGAGGTGGTCGCCGATGACCTTGAGCGGGAGGTAGTGGTCGCGCTGCATCAGCAGGATGTACCGCAACCGGGCGACGTCGTCGCCGGAGAACTTGCGGTAGCCGGCGGCGGTGCGCTCGGGCTTGACCAGCCCCTTGTCCTCCAGGAAGCGGATCTTGGGGATGGTCACCCCGGGGAAGTCGGGCCGCAGCTGGTCGAGGACCTGCCCGATGTTGAAGCGGGCGCCGCGACCCGAGCTCGCAGGCGTCGAGGCACTCACGGATCAGCTGTCCGGGTGGGAGGAGAAGAAGACGAGGCGGTACTTGCCGATCTGGACCTCGTCACCGTCGTTGAGCTCCACGGAGTCGATGCGGTCGCGGTTGACGTAGGTGCCGTTGAGGCTGCCGACGTCGCTCACCGAGTAGCCGGAGCCGGACCTGCGGAACTCGGCGTGCCGGCGCGACACCGTGACGTCGTCGAGGAAGATCTCGCTGTCGGGGTGGCGGCCGGCGCCTACCACGTCGGTGTCGAGCAGGAACCGCGACCCGGCGCTGGGGCCGCGCTGCACCACCAGCAGGGCGTGTCCCGCGGGAAGGGCGTCGACGGCGGCGGCGTCGACCGGGCTCAGCTGGCGGTCGGAGGACTCGCGCTGGTCGGGCACGCCGAAGGTGATCGTGGCGGTGGTCTCCACCGGCGAGGCGCCGGTGTCTTCCCCGCCGAGCAGCTTGGTGCCGCACTGGGCACAGAAGCGCGCATCGTCAGGGTTCTGCTTGCCACAGGCGGTGCAGAACGGCATGGAAACTCCTCGACGGATCGACACTGAACCCTCAGCCGAGGGTTGAGGTTGACGGTTGCCCCGAACCTACCAGCCCCTGGCTGAGGAGTCCCGGCGGATCAGCCCTCGAGGCCGGCCTGGTAGGCGGCAGCGTCGAGCAGGCCGTCGACCTGGGCGGGGTCGCTGACGCTCACCTCGAACAGCCAGCCGGCCTCGTAGGGGTCGCTGTTGACCAGCTCGGGGGTCTGGTCGAGGGCGCCGTTGGTGGCCACGACCTCGCCGGTGACCGGCGCGTAGATGTCGCTGACCGACTTCGTGGACTCCAGCTCGCCACAGGTGTCGCCGGCGCTCACCTGGTCGCCCACCTGCGGCAGCGAGACGTAGACGATGTCGCCGAGCGCGTCCTGGGCGAAGTCGGTGATCCCCACCCGAACCGAACCCTCCGCGTCGCCGGGCGTGCGGACCCACTCGTGCTCGCTGGTGTACTTCAGGTTCTCCGGATACACGGTGGCTCCTCAGGTGTCGGAACAGGCGGTCTGGTGGACCGATTGTGGCGCAGGTTACTGGCCCGTGCCGAGCTCGGCGTACTCGGGTCGCGTCGCCTCCCGGACGCTGGTGACCTCGACCGACTCGAGCTCCTCGATGTCCACGCTCGCGCCGTCCTCGGCGAACGTCTCGACGGGCCCGGTGGAGAAGGTCAGCGCGGTGCGGAGGATGTGCGGGTCTCCGATCACGTCCAGGACGTACGGCGGCTCGAGCAGCTGGTCGTCGAGCTCGATCCCGCCGACGGCGTTCTCGAAGGAGCTGTCGGCCCCGAGACGGATCTCGTCGTTGAACTCCATCGCCTCGGCACCCGCGGTCCTGAGCTCCTGCACCATGTCGAGCAGGGAACCGACCGCGACCCTGCTGGTCGACTCGGTGACGGTGACCCGCAGCCCGGGACCGGAGACGGGGACCAGCCCGGCGATGATGTTGAGGGTGCGCACGCGCTGCTCGGCCTCGTCGAGGGCGGCGGAGCGGGCGCGTGACTCGTCCTGGAGCTCGTCGCGGCGGGCCTCGAGGCGGTCGACCTCGCGGCGGGCGCGCTCGGCGGTGCCCGTCAGGCCGTCGAGCACCTGGATCAGCTCGCTCTCCCGGAGGCCGGCGTAGGTGTCGTTGGCCTTGGTGTCGCGGACCTGCACCACGAAGGCGAAGCCGAGCACGGCCAGCAGCACCGCGACCACCACCTGCCGCCGGGAGGGCTTGACCAGGGCGGTGCGCAGCCGCTCGCGTCCCGGGTCCTGCTGCGTCGTGCCGGCGCCGGTGCGCTCGTGGGGGCGCTCGGTGGGGCGCTCGCGGGGCCGGTCGGGGGGCGTGCTGTCAGGCATGGAACACGTGCCTCCGGATGGCGGCGACGTTGGAGAAGATCCGGATGCCGAGCACGACGATGACGCCGGTGGTCAGCTGGGCGCCCACGCCGAGCTGGTCGCCGAGGTAGACGATCGCGGCCGCGATGACCACGTTGCTGACGAACGAGACGACGAAGACCTTGTCGTCGAAGATGCCGTCGAGGTAGGCGCGCAGGCCGCCGAAGACCGCGTCCAGGGCCGCCACGACGGCGATCGGGAGGTAGGGCTGGAGGCTCAGCGGCACGTCGGGGGCGAAGACCAGGCCGGCGATGATGCCGAACAGCAGTCCGAGGGCGGCGATCACGGCGCACCCCCCTCCTCGTCCTGGCCGTCCGGATCGGCGTTCAGCTCGCTCACCTTACGCAGGTCCGGCTCGGGCGCGGCCGGCAGGCGGATGTCGTCGACGTTCTCGGGCGTGTAGAGGAAGCCCAGGCCGTTGACGAGCGCGAACCACTCCTGGCCCTGGCTGGTCTGCAGCAGCCGCGCCTGGAGCGTCCTGTTGTCGCCGATCACCGAGACGACGTAGGGCGCGTTGACCGGGCGGCCGTTGACGTGGATCGCGCGGCTCGTGTTGCGGATCCCACCCAGCACGTTGATCCGCTGGTCGTTGATCGCGATGGCCTCCGCCCCGGCCTCCCACAGCCCGTCGACGAGGAAGGCGAGGTCCTCGTCGCGGATCTCGCTGTCGACGTCGACCCCGGGGCGGTTGTCGACCGTGATCCGGACCCCGGGTCCGTGCACGGCCGCGAAGCCGGTGTTGAGCTCCGCGCGTCGCACGCGGGACTCGAGGTCGTCGAGCTGGCCCTGGACCCGGGTGTTGCTGCTGGCGGCCGACTGGTTGGACCGGCTCAGCTCCGCGACCTGGCGCTGCAGGTCGCGCACCTCGTCGCGCCTGGAGTCGATCTGCTGGACCAGCGCGGCCCGGCTCAGCTCGTCGACCTCGGCCTCGCGGTCGGTCTGGGCGGCCACCACGGCTCCCATGATGCCGAGCGCGGCGACCGCGACGAGGCTGATCCAGTGGGGACGACCTCCCTGCGCTGGCTCATCCCCCGCGGCCGCACGCTGCTGGGCGACGTGGGCGTAGTCCTCGTCCATCGAGCGCGCGGTGATCAGCGTCAGCAACGGAGTGGTGACGTGCTCGGGGAGCCGGCGGTCGGGCGCCTCGCGTGTCTCAGCCATGGTCGTTCGCCGGTGACGTACGGCGCGGGGTGTCGCGCAGCAGCGTGCGCACCTGCCAGGCGTACAGCACGCCCGCCCACCAGTAGAGCCCGATCCCCCACCAGGCGAACGCCCACCCGAAGTTGCGGGCCAGGGTGGCCACGACGCCGGAACCCTCGCCGAGCAGCAGCAGCGGGAAGGCGTAGAGGAGGTTGAACGTCGCGGCCTTGCCGAGGAAGTGCACCGGCAGCGTCGGGTGCCCGAAGCGGCGCGACACGGCCAGCACGGCGCCCATGAGCACCTCGCGGGCGACGATCGCGGCAGTCAGCCACAGCGGGATGATCTCGCGCGCGGTGAGCCCGACCAGCG
>CAZDAO010000273.1:0-5454 GCA_964503015.1 uncultured Nocardioides sp.
CCAGTCGGACCCGAACGGCACATAGACCCGCATTCGCTCCCCGGCCGTTACGGATTCCACCTGCAAATCCGTGCGTACGCCGTACAGCATCTGTGTCTCCCACTCCGAAACTGCACGTCGCGCTCGCGTGGCTGCTTCGCGCGCGTGACGCAGCATCGCCGCGTCGTGGGTCGCGATCATCGGGTAACACTGTGACTCCATCAGGGCCGTGACGTCTTGCTTGTAGGCTCGATCCACGTCAGCCTTCCGCTGGAAGGCGAGCCCCTCAGGTTCCCGATAGGCGCCCTTTACCAGCCGGATCCGCGTCTTCTTCCGGGTTAGGTCCGCAATGTCACCAGCGGTGCGCCGGAGATTCGATTGCAACACATTGCCCACTGTGGGGAACTCGCGGCGCAACCCCTCGCCGATAGCGAGGGTGGAGTCGACCGTCGAGTGACTCTCCATGTCCAAGGTGACGGTCGCTCCTACAGCCGCTGCCGCTACACAGATTTCTGCCGCGTGCGCCTCGGCAAGAACGTCGCCTTCCTTGGGGATGGCTTGCCCTAGAGCCGAAAGCTTGAGCGACACGTCGGCTCCTGTTGAGAGCCCGGCCTCATAGAGCGCGAACAGCAGACTGATGTATGCACTTCGAGTACGCCGCGCTCCAGCCAGATCGTGCACGTCTTCGCCCAGTACGTCGATAGTGACGAGCCGACCCGCATCGGTCATGCACCGTGTGGCCGCTACCGCCTCAGGGATTCCCTCCCCGGCAACAAACCGGTCCACCACCCGTCTCGTCGCAGGGACGGCCTCGACCGCCCGGCGAGCGGTGGCGCTACGTGCCGCACCGTTCAGGACAGACCCAAGCACGCTTGCTCCCTATGCAGTCGAGGCAAAGACGAGGCGCCGCCTTCTTCGAACCGAGCCTAGGATCGCGGCCCGAACTTGGTTATGAACAGTTGTACGATCTTGCTTCGAACTGATGTGACACTTGTCCAATGGGTAGCGCGTTGGATGACCTTGTAGATGACATGGCGGCGCTTCTTGGTGCGCCTTGCACACTGGAAGATCCTCAGTTCCAACTCATCGGGTTCTCCGGGCAGCGAGAGGTCGATACGGTGCGTCAGCGCACCATCCTGGAACGAAGTTCCACCCAGGACGTGAAGGACTGGTTCGCCGCACAGGGGATCCGCGACGCAACGGCACCCATGCGAACATCTGCGGATCCTGATCGAGGCATCGTGGCCAGGCTGTGCATCCCTGCGCGACACCTGGGGCGGATCCAAGGGTTTTTCTGGCTGCTGGACCCAGAGACATCCATCGACGAAACCTTGTATCCCGAAGCCATGCGTATCGCAGACACCGCTGGCGTCCTCCTCGGCCTTTCGGAGCGCAGACAGGCCCACCGGGACGAGCTGTATCGGGCCTTGGTCGAGGGACGGCCACTTTCGGCACGACAGGCCGCCGCCGGTTTGGCCAACGCCGCTGGTCTCCGGATGGACGAGCGCGTGACCTGCATCCTGCTGAAACGCCCAGGCCTGCC
Organism: uncultured Nocardioides sp.; assembly: GCA_964503015.1. Taxonomy (GTDB): domain Bacteria; phylum Actinomycetota; class Actinomycetes; order Propionibacteriales; family Nocardioidaceae; genus Nocardioides. The sequence continues at coordinate 1,523 of CAZDAO010000273.1, forward strand.
CGACCAGCTCTCAAGTCGGCCAACGAGATCGGGACTGTTCTGGGTACGCGAGGACGAGCATGTGAGCGCAGCGGTGGTCCGCGCCGATCACGTGCGTGAACGGATGGATCTCGACGAGCTCCTTGGCGTCCTTGGTTTGAGTCGCCGGGTGCCCTCGCTTGACGCATTGACGACCGTGGGGGTCGGCCCGGCTGTGGCGACGTTGGACGAACTGGCGCGATCGCGGACAGGGGCCACCGTCGCACTGCGAGTGGCGCACCGCGACGGACCCGGCACCGTGATGTCGTGGGCCGATCTGGGACCGCTGGCGCTTCTTGGGGTGGCGCGCGATGCCGACTTGCGGTGGGCGCTTGTTTCCCCGAAGCTCGAACGCTTCCTGGCCGATGCGTCGGCAGACTTGATCCGCACCGCCTCGGTGTTCTTGGACGAGGCAGGAAGCGTCGCGCGGACCGCGAGAAGCCTCAGGGTGCATCGTCAAACGATCTACCACCGCCTCAGGCAAATTGAGCATGGCACCGGATTGGACCTGGACGACGGCGAGAGTCGCCTGCGGCTGCATCTCGCCCTACGCATGAACCACTTCCTAGACGCCTAGACCCAAACCGCCATGCACGGAGCCCAGTCAAGCTGTGATGGTTTAGGCAGGGTCGGTCCTGCTGATGAATGCCGCCATACTGTACTGGCCCGGTAGTGCCTGCCGAGTGAAGCCAGCCAGGCAACAGCAGGCCGTCCTGTAGCTTCTGCACGTCCACTGTCGTGACCATGTTGCTGCACCCGCTGGGCGGTGACCCGGTCGTCTCGAGTCCCGCTCACGACGCGATCGGAAAGGCAGCATTGTCTGTTAGGCGTCCGGCTGGGCGACGAAGCAATCGGACGCACCCGCATCGTTCTGTCGTTCTCACGTGGTCGCATCCGTCTCGGCGCACGAAGGGGCCCGGTGCAACTGATTGCACCGGGCCCCTCTCGCTTCGGGAGGTGGATGGGTTAGGTCATTCAGCTGAGATGGTGACTCCGCTGAATGCGCCGTATCCGTTCAGCGTGACGTAGTGATATCCGCGCGCGGGGTTGTTGACCACGATGGTCTCGTTGTTGCCGGATGCGCTCGACTGCTGTGTGTAGTTGGTCGGGGTCGCCCAGGTCGTGGGGCTGTAGAACATGTCCGCGTCGCCGGTGCCGCCCTTCGAGGCGAAGGTGAGCCTTGCGGTGCCGTCCGGCACGTAGATGAACAGGTAGTCGTTGTTCCCAGCGGTGGCCGATCGGCCGCTCCGCTGGCAGGCCTTGTCCAGCTTCCGCACGTCGGGGTCCGAGCATTCCGGTAGCGTCGGGGTTGCGCCTCCGACGCTGACGTTCTTGCTGACGGTGTTGGTCGCGCCACCGTTGTCGGTAACGGTCAACTTCACTGTGTAGGACCCGGCTGCGGCGTACGTCTTCGAAGGGTTCGTCGCTGATGACGTCGTACCGTCACCAAAGTCCCAGTTGCGGGACTGGATTGACCCATCGGAGTCCCTAGATCCGTCCGTGAAATTGACCGTCAGACCAGAGACCGTGCTGGTGAAGGCAGCTGTGGGCGGCGCGTTGGTGCCGGTCGAGCCGCCCTCACAGTTTCCAGCCGCGCACTCGTTGAGGAACGTCCGGAACTCCGCGTCGTAACGAGTCCCGATCGACGAGGTCAGGTACGACCGTGCGGCCGCCCAGTTTCCAGTCCGGTAGTAGCCCAGGACGGTCTGCAGCTCGTTCGGGTGCTTGTTGACCATGAAGGCCGCGGCGAGGTAGCCCCAGCTGTAGATGCGGGTGGAGTCGTTCGAGTAGGTCGTGTCGAACAGGGTCCGCAGCGTGTAGGTACCGTACGAGGCCTCCGTCTGGGCTGCAGTGTAGGGCTCGTTGCGGTATGAGTATGAAATGTACTCAGCAAACCCTTCGATCCACCAGATGGTCGGGGTCGAGACGCCCGCGTTAAAGTCGCCGTACATGTTGAACCGGCCGTCGAGGTAGTGGGTGTACTCGTGGTTGAGGTTCCATACGGCGAAGGTCGGTCGGAGCCACTCGGCCTCGTAGGCGATGAATCGGGGCTGGTTGCCGGAGGCAGCCGGGTTTCCCTCGAGGTACATGCCACCGTTGTTGGTGTCGATGCCGTAGTCGTAACCGGCATAGGTCTTGTAATCCGTGCTCGAGTTGTAGATCACGACTTCAATGCTGGTGTTGTAGTCGTTCGCGACCGGTCCGGGGTCCCGAGCGACGCTGTGGAAGTAGGAGTCCTGCGAGCGAAGGCTTGAGCAAGTCGCGGCCAGTTCGCTGCTCGTCATCTGCTGGGCCTTGATGCGGATGCTCGAACTGCAGGTGTAGTTGATGGTGATTACTGACGACGCTGCCAGCTGCTGTGCGGATCCGCAGGAGTTGTAGAAAGAGCAGTTGCTCTTGTCGTGAGCGTCAACCTGAATTGCCGCTCCGAGCCAGAGCGGCGCTGTGCGTCCGTCGCGGTCACTCTTGTTGAGGACCGTTCGGACTAGTGGCGCGGCCTTGGATCGGATCGTGTCGTCACCAAGGAATCGGCCTAGTTCGCGGCTAGCGTTCACCGGCAGGAACCAGAGCTTGCCGTCGAGGAGGCTGTCATTGCGGGTGGCGATTTGCTTGAGTTCGACAAGCATCTGCGGGTCCTCGTGCACCGCTTCGCTGAAGCCCGGCATGTTGTGCCCTCGGAAGAGCACCGTGAAGATGTTGTTGACCGCACCTACCATCCACGGGTGAGCGTTGTAGCTGGAGTCGTAGCGCGCAAGCATGCGACGAACGGTGTCGACGAACTCGGCGTTGAGGCTTGCGCTGTCGATGAGCGCAACGGCTTCGGTGAGCACCTCGCCGTTGGCGTCGTTGACGCGGCGCGCCTGGCGGTCAGCGAACAGGGTCGTCAGGGCCTGCTCGACAACTGCCCGGGTCCGCGCGCTGACGGGATGAACGCCCTTCTCGTGATAGTCGACGTAGTAACCGGCCCTCAAGAAGAGCAGCGACTGAACGATTCCATTGGCGTTGGTTCCGCGATAGTCAGAGGCTTGATTCCGAAGTCCGGAGGCGACACGAGCCATGTTGGCGTCTGTGAAGAGTCGCGCCGCGGAGGCTCCGGACAGGTCGAAGAGTTCGTTGACGCAGGACGCATTGGAAGCGGCTAGCTGCGATGCCAGTCTTGCTCCGGCAGACGAGAGACGCCCGACAGCAGCGCAACTGCGTGCCTGGACCTTCTCGGCAGACGGCCGACGCGGGAGGACAGACTCGTGTCCGTACCTGGTTCGATTCACCGAATCGAAGGCGGAGTGCGGCGGGAGGTTGGCGGAGTCGGCCGCGGCAGCTTCGTGGTCCGTAACTGGCACTCCCCCCGTGATGTAGCCAGGACCGAAGCCTTCGACGGTATCCGCTGCTCTGGCTGCGGCGGGTGCCGCTGGCTGGGACGCCGCCGTTGTCGGCATGGCGAGTCCGGCCGCACTGAGCGAGAGGCAGGCGAGTGTCATTCCCAAGCGAATGCGGCGACGTGATGTGGCCGCGTTGGTTGAGTGGCCGCCTCTCCACTGTCGAACTACTTGCATTTGGGCTCCTTGTGAGTGCCCGGGCTCCGATGCCCAGAGGACGCCTCATGGGCAAGGCCGAGATGACCCGTCGTCAGCCCGAGATGACGACGCAGGTAATATGGCATACGTCACACGTGGCACGGAACCATGTTTCAGATTTCAATTTGTCAGGGCATCTCCTCTCCCACCGGTAGGACACGCGGACTTTGTCCGGACAGGAGGCGGACAAACGGGCTCCACTGGAGCGGCCGCGAGCGCCGCTCAAAGTGCCCCCAGAACGACGAAAGCCCCCCAGATGAGCCTGAGGGGCTGACGCCCAAAGTTCTGATCGGAACTTTGTGTAGTAGCGGGGGCAGGATTTGAACCTGCGACCTCTGG
>CAZDAO010000274.1:0-5452 GCA_964503015.1 uncultured Nocardioides sp.
GGCACCAGGTCGCCGGACGGACGGCTCTACCGCGGCAAGACCGGGGTGGCCCGGCTGGCCCTCGAGACCGGCGCGCCGGTCATCCCGTGCGCGGTCGTCGGCACCGACGTGGTCGCACCCACCGGCAAGGTCTACGGCACCTGGACGCGCCCGGTCGTGCGCTTCGGCAAGCCGCTGGACTTCTCCCGCTACGCCGGGATGGAGAACGACCGCTACATCCTGCGCTCGATCACCGACGAGATCATGTACGAGATCATGCGCCTCTCCGGCCAGGAGTACGTCGACCTCTACGCCAGCAAGGCCAAGGAGCTCGACAAGCAGGCCAAGGACGAGGCCCGGGAGAAGGCCCGCCAGGCCGCCGCCGAGCAGGCGGCCCAGGACAAGGCCGGCGACGGGCCGGAGCAGAAGGCGTCCTGAGCGCCCTGCCCGCGCCCCGGACGCCGGCGCCGCGCGCCGACTCGGCGCTGGCCGTGGAGGACCGGCTCCACGCGGCGCTGGCCATCGTCCGGGTCGTGGTGACCGTCAACATGGTGGGCCTCAACGCCTACCGCCGCGACAACTTCGAGCACCCCACCGCCGGCCTGGCGATCGTGGTGGTGCTGGCGCTCTGGACGGTCCTCGCCATCTGGCTCTACCAGGACCGCTCGCGACGTACGCCGCTGCTGCTGGGGGCCGACCTCGCGATCACCCTCGCCGCGATGGCGGCCACGCCGTGGGTGAAGTCGGAGGGGTTCAACGCGACCATCCCGGGCTTCTGGGTGATGGGGGCGCTGCTCGCGTGGGCCATCCACTGGCACTGGCGCGGCGGGCTGGCGGCGGCGGCGGCGATCGCCGTCGTCGACGTGGTGCCGCGCACCGAGCTCGACCAGGGCAACTACGGCAACGTCTTCCTGGTGCTCGTCGGCGGTCCGGTCGTCGGCTACCTGTGCGAGTCGCTGCAGCGGATGGCGCGCGAGCGCGACGCGGCCGAGCACGCAGCCGCGGCCGCCGAGGAACGCACCCGGCTGGCCCGCGCCGTGCACGACGGAGTGCTGCAGGTCCTCGCCATGACCCAGCGCCGGGGCGCGGCCGAGGGCGGTGAGTGGGCCGAGCTCGGACGGCTGGCGGGGGAGCAGGAGCGGAGCCTGCGCTCGCTGATCCGCCAGCAGGACACGGTGCCCACCGCAGCCGGCGGGCGGGTCGACCTGGCCGGCGCGCTGGAGGCGATGGCGACGGCGCACCCGGTCCGGGTCGAGGTGGCCACGCCCGGCACCGCGGTGCTGGTGGACGCGCACGTCGCGGCCGAGACCGTGGCCGCGGTGCGCGCGTGCCTCGACAACGTGCTCGCCCACGCAGGGCCGCAGGCGTCCGCGTGGGTGCTCGCGCAGGCGGCACCCGGCGCCGTCACGGTGTCCGTGCGCGACGACGGTCCCGGCATCGCGCCGGGCCGGCTGGAGCAGGCCGAGGGGGAGGGCCGGCTCGGCGTCGTGTCCTCGATCCGGGGTCGCGTCGAGGAGCTCGGCGGCACGGCGCGTGTCGAGACCGGGTCGTGGGGCACCGAGTGGGAGCTGGTGGTCCCGCTAGCGTGAGGTCGTGACGATCCACACCTCGCACCCGTTCCTCGAGCCCGAGGGCGACCGCGACCCCGTACGACGTCTCCGGGGCAGGCAGACCGCCACGGTGTCGCTGTGGACCGCCGGCGGCGGCGCCGACGCGGTCGGGCTGACGGTCTCGTCCTGGATGGTGGCGGGGGGCGAGCCGGGCCGGGTCCTGGCGCTGCTCGACCCCGACGCCGACCTCACGGAGACCCTGCTCGACACCGGACGCGCGGTCGTCCAGCTCCTCACGTGGCCGGACCGCGGTCTGGCGGAGGCGTTCGCGGGGACCGCCCCGGCACCGGGTGGCCCGTTCCGGATGGCCGACTGGGTCGGCACGACGCACGGCCCGCGGCTCGCCCACGCCGCGACCTGGGCGCTGGTGTCGCTGGAGTCGGAGGTCCCCGTGGGCTGGTCGACGCTCGTGACCTGCACGCTCGACGAGGTCGTGGTCGGGGACGAGCGGGACCCGCTCGTCCACCGGCGTGGTCGGTTCAGCCCCCCGAGCTCCTAGCCCGGTCTACGATGCCCCCATCTCTGGGACGGGGGAACGACGATGGTGACCGTGATGGTGGTCGACGACCACCCCATGTGGCGCGACGCGGTCGAGCGCGACCTGCGGGCGGCCGGCCACGACGTGGTGGCCGTGGCCGCCAACGGGCGCGAGGCGATGGCCCGGTTCCCGGCGGCCGCGCCCCAGGTCGTGGTGCTCGACCTCCAGCTGCCCGACAACAGCGGGGTCCAGGTCACCGGGATGATGCTCGAGCACGACCCGACCGCACGGGTGCTCATCCTCTCCGCGAGCGGCGAGCAGGCCGACGTCCTCGAGGCCATCAAGGCCGGCGCGACCGGCTACCTCGTGAAGTCCGCCTCCAGCGCCGAGCTCATCGACGCCGTCCAGCGGGTCGCCGACGGCGACACCGTCTTCACGCCCGGCCTCGCCGGCCTGGTGCTGGGGGAGTTCCGGCGGATCGCCGACGGCCCGGCCGACGACCCGCGCGACCAGCTCACCGAGCGCGAGACCGAGATCCTCAGGATGGTCGCGACGGGCATGAGCTACAAGCAGATCGCCGCCCGGCTCGTGCTGTCCCACCGCACGGTCCAGAACCACGTCCAGAACACCTTGCGCAAGCTGCAGATGAACAACCGGGTCCAGCTCACCCGATGGGCCATCGAGCACGGTCTCGACGAGGCGGACGACCCGGCCTGAGGGGTGCGTGGGACCAGCCCGTCCGGCCTCACCGATAGGTTCTGCCCGTGAACGCAGGCGGTGGACGGGTCGAGGACTACCTGGCACGGCTCGGGATCCCCGACCGCCCGCCGGCCACGCTGGACGGGCTGCGACGGGTGCACCGCGCCCACGTCGCGCGGATCCCCTACGACAACCTCTCCGTCATGCTGGGGCGCCCCGATCCGGTGGCGGTCGAGGCAGGCGTGGCCAGGGCGGCCGGAGGTGGCCGGCTGGGCTACTGCTTCCAGCAGAACGGCGCCTTCGGCTGGCTGCTGGGCGAGCTCGGGTTCTCCGTCAGTCGGCGGCACGGGCACGTGTGGGCGCGCCCGGAGGACGAGTTCGGCACCGCCCTCAACCACCTCGTCCTCGTCGTCTCGGGCCTGCCGACGGACGAGAACCCCGGCGGGCACTGGTGGGCCGACGCGGGACTGGGGGAGGGCTTCGCCGAACCGCTGCCGCTGGTGCGCGGCGACCACGAGGTCGACGGGTGGAGCTTCGGCATCGGCGCCGGCTTCGGTGCCCAGGCCACGGGTCGCCCGACCGGGCCGGCGGCGTGGACCTACCGCCACCTGCCCGGTGGGGTGCTGGGCGGCATCGTCGTCACCTCGCGCGACCACTCGGCTGCGGCCGTCGACGCCGCGCACGACGTGCTCAGCCGCAGCGAGGACTCGCCGTTCCGCCGCGTCGTCGTGGCGCAGCGCATCGACGGGCCCCGGCTCGTCACGGTCCGGGGCCTCGTGCACCAGGTGCTCACCCCGACCTCGCGCGACCAGCGGGACCTGACGTCGTACGACGAGTGGCGCTCCGCGCTGGTCGAGGACCTCCTGCTGCCGGTCGGCGACGTCACCGACGAGGAGTGGACCGGGCTCTGGGACCGGACGCTCTCCGCGCACCGGGCGTGGGACGAGGCGGGCCGGCCGTGACGCCCCAGCACACGTGGCGTCGGGCCACTCCCGACGACGCGGTCGCCCTGCGCGACCTGGAGCGCATCGCGAGCCAGACCGGCCTCGCTCACGTCTTCGGCGAGCTGCCCTACCCCGACGACGACGTCCTCGCCCGCTGGGCGCTGCTGCTCGACGACCCCGAGGTCGTGGTCGAGGTCGTGGAGGACGACCGCGGTCTCGTCGCGCTGACCGCCCACGACGGCACGACCCTGCGGCACCTCGCCGTGCGCCCCGACCACTGGAGCGCGGGCCTCGGCCGCGAGGGCTTCGCCCGCGCCGAGGCCGCAGGCGCGCGCCGCCTCTGGGTCCTGGAAGCCAACGTCCGGGCCCGCGCGCTCTACGAAGCCCTCGGCTGGACCCCGAGCGGCATCACGCAGGAGTGCCCCTGGCCGCCGTGCCCGACCGAGGTCGAGTACGGCGCTCCGGCCGCCTCGCCGGCGGGGGAGTAGCCACCCCGGTCCGGCTCCGGTGGTTGAAGTGCGAGCGGAGCGAGCCTTCCCTCGGTGGTTGAGGTGCGAGCGGAGCGAGCCTCGAAACCTGCCCCGTCGGCGCCTCCTCGGTGGTTGAGGTGCGAGCGGAGCGAGCCTTGAAACCACGCCCCGGCCGTCGACAGAACGCGTTCCGGCACCCGCGACTGTCGGTTGTGCAACTGACGGACGCCTATGACAGTGGGTCTGCGGCTTTCTGTCGTAGGCGCTCGTACGGTGTCTGGCCGTCGAGAGCGCCGTGAGGGCGATCGTAGTTGTAGTAGTCCTCCCACTCCTGGAGTCGTGTCTCGAAGAGGCGCGCATCGTCGATGACCTCACCCTCGAGCAGGCGGTAGAACTCCTCGGAGTCGATGCGGTGAGATCTCTCCACCTTCCCGTTTAGGCGTGGCGTTCGAGGCCTGATCTTGATGTGGCCGATGCCTTTGTCGATCAGATGCCAGTGGAACGCCGAGCCGAACTCTTGCCCGTTATCGGTCTGGACCTGGTCGACGGCGAACGGAAGCTTGGACAGCACGTGGTCGATGAATGCGATCGCGGTCTGCTGGTCGTTGCGCGGATAGGCACGCAGCACGCGAAGCCGGGTGCAGTCGTCGATCGCGGTGTACTGGTAGTAGCGCTTCTTGCGGCCCTTCTGACCCAGGGGCTCGATGAACTTCACGTCGACCTGCAGCTGGTGGCCTGGGCGCTGCTTCTCGTAGCGCTTCCAGCGCGTCTCGCGTCGTTTATAGCGCTGCGAGGCCGGCAGCCGGCCCACCCCAGCCTTGTGAAGGATCCGCCACACGCCTGAGGGGCTGATCTTGATCTGGTGGTAACGCTCCAGATACATCGCGATCTTGCCGGGCCCGAAGTGGTAGCGCTGACGCAGCCACAGGATCTTCTCCACGACCTCGGCGTTGGTCGCTTTCGGTGAGTTGTGCGGTGCGCTCGAGCGGTCCTTCAGGGCCTCGAAGCCTTCGTCTTCGTAGCGCTTGAGCCACTTGTAGTAGCAAGTTCGGCTGATGCCGTAGTAGCGGCAGGTCGCCGAGACGCTGCCACTGACCTCCTCGACGTGTTTGAGCACAGCGAGCTTGTGCTTGGCCCGCCGTTCCAGTTCCCGTTCTGTCATGCAGGTCTCCTAGAGATCAGAGACCCGAACTGTCAACGACGTCCGTCAGTTTTAGAGCTAGCGCCGGCCTCACTTGACAGGCCGCGGCGGCGCGTCTCCCGCATTGGCTG
>CAZDAO010000275.1:0-1603 GCA_964503015.1 uncultured Nocardioides sp.
CACGGAAGTTCGCCACGGCCGCACCACTGGGGGTGAAGCGCAGCTCCGGGTCGGCCGTGAGGTTGCCGACGATCGCGCCGTTGACGTCGCCGGCGGCCACTACTGGGCCCCTGCCGCGACCGGCTCGTCGGCGCGCAGGACCTTGGTGCGCAGGACGGCCTCGTTGAGCGACAGCTGGCGGTCGAGCTCCTTGACCGTCGCGGGGTCGGCCGTCAGGTTGATGACGGCGTAGATGCCCTCGGCGTTCTTCTTGATCTCGTACGCCATCCGGCGACGACCCCACACGTCGACGGACTCGATCGAGCCGCCGTCCTTGCGGATCACGTTGAGGTACTTGTCGAGCGACGGCTCGATGGTGCGCTCGTCGAGACTCGGGTCGAGGATGACCATCACTTCATAGGCACGCATAGCGGTCTCCACCTCCTCTGGGCTAGAGCGGCCACGGGCTCTCCGTGGCAGGAGGACTGTGCGTTCGTGGCTGGCGACATCGGTCGCACGGCACGGTCGCCCGAAGGCAACCGGGGAAGACTACCAGCGGCGCACCCCGCCGCCGGAATCGTCGTACGGCGCTGGGGAGGGCGGGATCAGTCGGCCGAGCGCCGGACGGCGGCCAGCGCGAGGCCGGCGACCGAGGCGAGGAGCGCGAGCCAGTAGCCGACCCCATGGCCCTGGTCGATGGCGTCGCAGAAGTCGCCGCCGAGCACGACGTCCTCGCAGCTGCCGCCCGGGGTGACGAAGAGCGCGATCACCGTGCACAGGACGGCTCCGGCGAACAGGCCGAGGACGGTCGTCCGCACCGGGAGCGGGAGGGACACGCCGAGCAGCCTCGCGACGAGCACCGCGGCACCGGCGAGCGCGAGGAGCGCGCCGAACCAGCCGAAGAACCCGTGCCACGCGGTGGCCGAGTCGCTGCTGGAGGTGCCGAGGATGTCGACGGACACCGTGTAGTACGGCAGCAGCGAGCCGAGGAACGCCAGCACGCCGGCACCGACGATGCCGAGGTCGAGGCGGTCGGCGGACTTGAACGTCTCCAGGGCCTCGCCGGCCGAGGGCGACCCGCTGGTCGGCCGCGCGGAGGGGGTCCCGGCCGGCGTGGGCTCGGGCGTGGGCTCGGCGCCGGGCGTGGAATCAGACATGGGTTCTCCCCCGTTTCGGTGGCCCAGGGCGGGCCGATCAGCGGCGAGGATCCCCTACGGGGGTCGCCACGGCAACACGGCTGGCACCACCGGTCCAGACCGGGCGCCTGTGGAGGACGACGGCGGGGAGGGCGTACGCCCCGCTAGCGTCGGGTGGTGCCCGTGCCCGGACCGTCCGGACCCGCCGTCGTGGCGGGTCGCTACGTCCTGCTCGACCAGGTGGGCTCGGGCGGCATGGGGTCTGTCTGGCGGGCGTGGGACGAGCGCACGCGGTGCCACGTCGCGGTCAAGGTCCTCGGCCGGCACAGCTCGGCGCTGCTGGCGCGCTTCGTGCGCGAGCAGGCCATCCGGGTCCGGCACCCGCACGTGGTCGCCCCGCACGGCTGGGCGGCCGAGGACGACCTGGTGGTGCTCGCCATGGAGCTGGTGCCGGGCGGCTCCGTCGCCGACCTCCTCCGCGAGCACGG
>CAZDAO010000275.1:1703-5430 GCA_964503015.1 uncultured Nocardioides sp.
TCGCCATGGAGCTGGTGCCGGGCGGCTCCGTCGCCGACCTCCTCCGCGAGCACGGCCCGCTCGACGCGGGCACAGCGGCGCTGCTCCTCGAGCAGCTGCTCCTGGGCCTGGCGGCGGTGCACGCGACCGGCCTCGTGCACCGCGACGTCAAGCCGGCCAACCTGCTCCTCGAGGCGACCGGCGACGCGCCGCCGCACCTCCGCCTGGGTGACTTCGGGGTCGCCGCGCCCGTCGCCGACCGGCGCTTCACCACCGTGCCCGGGGCCATCGGCACCGACGGCTACATGGCGCCCGAGCAGGCACGGGGGGCGCTGCCCGAGCCGACCCAGGACCTGTACGCCGTCGGCCGCGTCGCGCTCGAGATGATGACCGGGCTGCCTCCGTCCCGCCAGGGGTCGATCCCCTCGCACCCGCTGCGGCCCCTGCTCGAACGGCTGCTGGTCGCCGACCCCGAGCAGCGCCTGGCCACCGCCGAGGCGGCGCTCCGCCTGCTCCGCAGGCTCCCCGTCCCGCCGCCCGAGTGTCCGCCGGTGCCCCACCGGCTGGGCCCGCCGCCACGCCGCCGGCGTACCTGGACGCAGGCGACCCGGCCGACGGCCGCCACGGCGACCACGACGACATCGGAGGTCGACTGGGCCGGCTGGGCCGCCGTCGCGGCGCTGGCCGCCGTGGTCGCCGGCTGTCTGTGGGTCCTCCTAGGCTGGCTGCCATGACGACCAAGATCGGTGCCCACGTCGACCAGACCGACCCGATCGCGGAGGCGGTCGCCCGCGAGACCACCCTCGTGCAGTTCTTCCTCGGCGACCCGCAGGGCTACAAGGGGCCCGAGGTCCGGTTCGAAGGCGGTGCCGCCGCCCTGCGCGCGGCGGCCGAGGACGCGGGCGTCGACCTCTATGTCCACGCCCCCTACATCGTCAACGTCGCCACGACCAACAACCGGATCCGGATCCCGAGCCGCAAGCTGCTCCAGCAGCACATGGACGCCGCCGCGGAGATCGGCGCCAAGGGCCTGATCGTCCACGGCGGCCACGTCAACAAGAGCGACGACCCGGCGGTGGGCTTCGACAACTGGCGCAAGGCGATCGAGGCGACCGACCTCGAGATCCCGCTGCTCATCGAGAACACCGCCGGCGGCGACAACGCGATGGCGCGCCACCTCGACCGCATCGCCGGCGTCTGGGACGCCATCTCCTCCGCCGAGGGTGCCGACCACGTGGGCTTCTGCCTCGACACCTGCCACGCGTGGGCCGGAGGCATCGAGCTCGGCGACGCGGTGGAGAAGGTGCGGGCCATCACGGGCCGCATCGACCTCGTCCACGCCAACGACTCGCGCGACACCTTCGACTCCGGCGCCGACCGGCACGCCAACTTCGGTCAGGGACACCTGCCCGCCGACGAGTTCGCCGGCGTCGTGCGCGAGGCCGGGGCGCCGGTCATCTGCGAGACGCCGGGCGGCGCCGCGGAGCACCTCGCCGACTTCGCCTGGCTGCGCGAGCACCTCTGAGCGGGCACCTCTGAGCCGACCCCGCGATCGGGCACCGGTCACGGACAGCTCTCCGGCGACGATCGGGAAGCTGTCAGGAAAGTTCTGACAGCAGTGCAACCAAAGCCGGCGCCCCTGCGTCTGTACACACGAGGGGACCAGACACGTACGGGGGTCGTGTCTGGTCCCTTGTAGTGTCTCGGAGGTGACGACGCCCCTCTCGCTCCGCCCGATCACCGCGCAGGAGCACCGCGCGTTCATCGCGCGACGGTCGTCGGCCAGCTTCCTCCAGACACCCGCGTGGGCGAATGTGAAGTCGGACTGGCGCAGCGAGTCGATCGGCTGGCACCGAGGCGCCGAGCTCGTCGGCGCCGGCCTGGTGCTCTACCGCCAGCTGCCCAAGGTGAAGCGCTACCTCGCCTACCTCCCCGAGGGTCCGGTGATCGACTGGTCCGGCGACGACCTCCAGGCGTGGCTGACGCCGATGGTCGCCCACCTGAAGGGGCAAGGTGCCTTCGCGGTCCGGATGGGCCCGCCCGTGGTCACCCGCCGGTGGTCGGCCGAGCAGATCAAGGCCGGCATCGCCGACGACGCGGTGCGCTCGCTCGGCGACGTACCCCCGCTCGAGCGCTCGCAGGAGGGGGCCCGCGTGATCGCGCAGCTCCACGAGCTCGGCTGGCAGCACCAGGCCGCCGAGGGCGGCTTCTCGGCCGGGCAGCCGCAGTTCAACTTCCAGGTCCCGCTCGTCGACGCCGAGGGCACGCCGCGCTCGGAGGACGACGTCCTCAAGGGCATGAACCAGCTCTGGCGCCGCAACATCAAGAAGGCCGACAAGTCCGGGGTCGAGGTCGTCCGCGGCGACGCCACCGACCTCAAGTCGTTCCACGACCTCTACGCCCACACCGCCGAGCGCGACCACTTCACCCCGCGCCCGCTGTCGTACTTCGAGACGATGTACGACGAGCTCGGCGCCGAGGACCCCGACCGGATCCAGCTCTGGCTGGCCCGCCACGAGGGCGACCTGGTGGCCGCGACGATCGCGATCCGCGTCGGCACCCACGCGTGGTACTCCTACGGCGCGTCCTCGACCGAGAAGCGGGAGGTCCGCGGCTCCAACGCGGTGCAGTGGGCGATGATCCGCCACGCGCTCGAGGCCGGCGCCCACGTCTACGACCTGCGCGGCATCACCGAGACCCTCGACGCAGACGACGCCCACGTCGGGCTGATCCAGTTCAAGGTCGGCACCGGTGGCCAGGCCGTGGAGTACGCCGGCGAGTGGGACCTGCCGGTCAACCGCGCCATCTACAAGGCGTTCCAGCTCTACCTCGCCCGGCGGGGCTGACGCATGAGCCTGACGTTGAGGGTCGACGGCGAGCGGTGGCGCGCCCACCTGCTCGCGACCGCGACCAGGTTCCCCGGCATCGTGCCGGTGGCCAAGGGCAACGGCTACGGCCTGACCCTCGGCCGGCTGGCCCGCCGGGCGCAGTGGCTCGCCGAGCACGCCGACCGGACGGGTGCGCCCCTCGACGTGCTGTCCGTGGGCACGTACGACGAGGTGGGCGAGGCCGCGTCCCGGTTCGACGGCGACCTGATGGTGCTCACGCCCTGGCGGCCGTTCGGTGCCGCGCTCGACCTCGACGCGCGGACCGCCAGGCGCGTCGTCCACACCGTGAGCCGTCCCGAGGACCTCGCCGCGCTGCTCGAGCGCGACCCGTCCGCGCGCTTCGTGCTGGAGCAGCTGACCTCGATGCGCCGCCACGGGATGACCCGGCGCGAGCTGGCCACCGCGGCGGCCACCCTCGGTGGCGGGCGCAGCGGCCTGCGGGGCGTGGCGATGCACCTGCCGCTCAACACCACCTCGCACCTCGGCGAGGTGAGCCGCCTGGTCAACGACGTCGTCGCGTCCGGCCTGCCGACCCGCACGGTCTTCGTCTCCCACCTCACCCACGCCGAGATCGCCACCCTCGCGGGCAGCTACCCCGACTTCACCGTGCGGCCCCGGATCGGCACCGACCTGTGGCTCGGCGACCGCGGCGCGCTCAAGGTCAGCGCCACGGTGCTCGACGTGCACGAGGTCGACCGGGGCGACGTCTTCGGCTACCGCGGCCGCAGCGCCCCCAAGCACGGGCACATCGTCGTCGTCAGCGGCGGCACCGCCCACGGCATCGGTCTCGAGGCGCCGACCGGCGACCAGTCGCTGAAGGCGCGCGCCGCGACCCTGGCGCGTGGTGGCCTCGACGCGGT
>CAZDAO010000276.1:0-5402 GCA_964503015.1 uncultured Nocardioides sp.
CACGCACCGCGCCCAGGCCCAGAGCGAGGCCGAGGGGTTGTTCAGCCGCGCCCGCCGCGAGGCCGAGCAGATCGTCGCCTCCGCGCGCACCCAGGCCGACTCCATCAACGCGACACGGCAGGCCGAGGCCGAGCGCGAGCTGGCCAACATCCAGGCCGAGGTCGACCGGGTGGCCAAGCGCCGCGACGCCATCACGGCACAGCTCGGCGCGCTGCGCGACGTGGTCGCCGGCTTCGGCGAGGACGAGTCCTGAGCTGGCGGTCCCGGCTGCGGGCGGCCCTCGCGCCTCGCGACGCCGAGCCCGAGGTGGCCGCCGCCGTCCAGGCGCGCACCGACGCCGGCACCGCGGCCTCCTCCGCTGCCGTGCAGGAGGCGGCACAGGAGGTCGTCGAGCAGGCCAGCGACCATGCCGACCGGGCGGAGGCGGCGGCCGAGTCGGCCGAGGAGTCCGCGCGGTCGGCCGCCGACATCGCGGAGAAGATCGACGACTCGACCGACCTCGTCGTCGACGAGGAGACGCCTGCGCCGTACGTCCCGGTGCAGCCCCAGGCGCAGCCGTCCCAGCTGCTGCGCCACTCCCCCTTCAACATCGGCTTCTACGGCGCGCTGGGTGCGCTCGTCGCGGTCTTCCTGTCCCAGCAGCTGCTGAGCATCTCCTCGGTCCTCGTGCTGCTGGTGATGTCGATGTTCCTCGCGATCGGGCTCAACCCGGTGGTGGAGTTCTTCATGCGCCGCGGCATCCGGCGCGGCCTGTCCGTGCTGCTGGTGCTGGTCGTCGTGATCAGCGTGCTGGCCCTGTTCGTGGTCGCGGTGGCACCTGTCATCAGCGAGCAGATCGCCCTGATCACCCGAAACGCCCCCGGGTGGCTGGACGACCTGCAGGCCAACCGCCAGGTGCAGAAGCTCGACGACAAGTACGACGTCATCGCGAAGATCCGCGACTACATCCAGAACGGCGACTTCGGGCAGCGCATCTTCGGCGGTGCCCTGGGGTTCGGCCTGAAGGTGCTCAGCGTCGTCACCAACAGCCTCATCGTCCTCGTGCTGATGATCTACTTCCTGGCGTCGCTGCCCAGCATCAAGCACGCCGCTTACTCCCTCGCCCCCGCCTCGAGGCGGCCGCGCGTGAGCGACCTGGGCGATCGCATCATCCGGTCCACGGGCGCCTACGTCGCCGGGGCCTTCCTCGTCGCGTCCTGCGCCGGCATCAGCACGCTGCTGTTCTCGTTCATCGTCGGGCTGGGTGAGTACGCCTTCGCGCTGGCGTTCGTGGTCGGCCTGTTCTCGCTCATCCCGATCGTCGGAGCCTTCGTGTCCGGCGCGATCATGACGTTGCTCGGTCTGACCGTCTCACCGACGGTCGCGCTGGTCGCGCTGGTCTACTACCTCGCCTACCAGCAGTTCGAGTCCTACGTCATCTACCCCAGGATCATGAAGAAGTCGGTCGACCTGCCCGGCTCGGTGACCGTGGTGGCGGCCCTCGTCGGCGGCTCGCTGATGGGCATCATCGGCGCGTTGCTCGCCGTGCCGACCGCAGCCGCGCTCCTCCTGCTGCACCGCGAGGTGTTCCTCAAGCGCCAGGACGCCCGCTGAGCGTCGTACGGACCATCGCGGCGACAGCCGCGGTCGTCGCGCTCGCCCCGCTCGCCGCGTGCAGCGTGGGCGAGGCGCCCCGCCCGGTCCCGGCTCCCGAGGGGAAGCCACCTCGGGCGGTGGCGCCGGAGTGGCAGGCGATACCGATGGACGGCGAGATCACGGACATGGACGCCACCTACAGCCGGTTCCTGACCCTCGCCGGACGCACCGACGACGGCGCCCCGCTCGTGGCAGCGGTCGACGGCAACCACGTCGCCCAGGTCGCCGGCAAGGTGCCCGACGACTACGGGACCGGTGCGAGCAGCATCACCGGCGACTACGAGAACACCGGCTTCGTGCAGCAGGAGGCGCCCTCGCTGGGACGCCCCGCCCGTCTCTACCTGGGCGACCTCGACGCGGAGTTCGGCAAGGGCGAGCTCGAGGAGTGGCACACCGACACGCTGGTGCATGCCGACGGCGTCCCCGCGCCCTGGGCCTCGCTCCTGTTCGACGACGAGGGCGACGTGCGCGCCGTGACGGCGCGGCGCGAGCGCGGCGCGTGGCGGGCGCACCTCTGGGAGGTGCACCCCGACGACGGTCGGTGGCGCGTCACCCAGCGCGGCGCCGGGCCGCGGCTGCGGGCCGCGCCGAGCGCGACCTCGGTGGTGACGAGCACCGAGGAGGTGCGCGTCCACCTGGCCGAGACCACCGCCGTCGGAGCGCGGCTGTGGTCGATCGACGCAGACCCCTACGCCCCGACCCGGTGGCGGTCCACGCCGCTCGACGGCGGTGCCGACTCCGTCACCGACATCCTCAGCTGGGCCGTCGGCACGTGGGTGGCCGGCACACGCGACGGGCAGGCGGTCATCTGGGACTTCGACGCCGTCGGGGGCGAGGTCGACCTCCCCGACGTCACGCTCGACTCCGATGCCCCGGTCGTGCGCCTGCTCCGCCTGCCCATCGGCGACCTGCAGCCTGCGTTCGCCGCCCAGCGGCCGGAGGGCCCCAGCGTGTTCGTGCGCGGGACGAGCCGGTGGCGCGAGCTCAAGGCGCCTGCCGGGACGATGACCCTCGCGGCGGCCACCGACCAGGGCTTCTACCTCGTGATCGACGGGGAGCTGTGGTTCCGGCCGCTGCCCTGGGACGCCGCGCTGCCCTGATCCGCCTCCTGGCCCTGCGGCAGCGGCTCCACGACGAGTCCGGCGCGGCCCTCGCCCAGCTTGACCACCACGACACCGGCGAGCACCAGCAGGCCGCCCGCCAGCTGCACCGGACGGGGCAGCTCTCCCAGGAGCAGCCAGGCCCAGAGGACCGCCGCCAGGACCTCGCCGAGGGCCACGAAGGACGCGAGCCGGCTGCCGAGACGGCGTCCGGCCGCGATCCCGGTGACGTAGGAGAACGCGGCGGTGACCAGGCCGAGCGCGACGACCGGGATCCACCAGGCGACGGCGCGACCGTCGTAGACGGCGTCCGCCGTGGAGGCGTGGAACGGCAGCACCCCGGTCGCACCTGCCGCGAGGAGCACCACGCCGCCGACCAGCAGGCCGCCGGCGGCCAGGGAGATGCCCGGGAGCCCGTTGTCCTCGTCGGCCGAGATCACGAAGTACGTCGCCGCGCCGACCATCGCCCCCAGGGCCCACAGCACGCCCGCGGTGCTCAGCTCGGCGCCCGACACCACGTCGAGCACCAGCACCAGCCCCGCCGCGGCGATGGCGGCGCCCAGCAGGGTGAGCGCGGACGGCCGGTGCCCGTGCCGCAGCCAGAGCCACACCACGACCGCGACGGGGGCGGTGTACTCGAGCAGCAGCGCCACGCTGACCTGCATGTAGGTGACGGCGTAGAAGTAGCACAGCTGTGCGCCGGCCACCGCGGCCAGGCCGTAGACCACGACCAGTCCGGCGTTGTCGCGCACCAGGTGCCAGCGGCCGCGGAGCGCGAGGACACCCGGGACGACGAGGACGGCCGCGGCGATCGCGATCCGCAGGCCCACCGTCGCTCCGGCGCTCCACCCGGTGTCCAGCAGCCCACGCGCCAGCGCTCCCGAGAGACCGAAGGAGGCCGCCGACGCGACGGCCAGCGTGAGTCCGGCGGCGGTCCGGGACGGGACGTCATGGGTCATAGCGCTCACGGTCATGACACTAGGGGGCGCTCGTGTAATGTGTCAACGTGCTTTTCACGGATGACACCGACGCGGCCCTGCAGGCCGCTGTCGCGCTCGCCAACTCCACGGACGAGCCCGGCCAGCCCCTGGGGTCGGTGGACGACCTGTCCGCCTTCCTGGTCGGGTGGTCCTACACCGGTCGCCACGACGCCACGCCCGACGAGCTCGATGCCGTACGCCGTCTCCGGCCGGCGCTGCGCGGGCTGCTGCTGGCCGAGCGCGACGAGGCCGCCGAGATCGTGAACCGCATGCTGTCCCGCGCCCGGGCCCTCCCCCAGCTCCAGCGCCACGACCAGTGGGACTGGCACCTGCACGCCGTCGATCCCGACCGGCCGCTGGAGGAGCGCGTCGTGGTGGAGACCGCGATGGCCATGGTCGACGTCATCCGCGCTGACGAGATGTCGCGCCTGGCGACCTGCGCGGCCGACGACTGCGCAGACGTCGTGCTCGACCTGTCGCGCAACCGGTCGCGACGCTACTGCTCCACCACCTGCGGCAACCGGGAGGCCGTCGCGGCCTACCGCGCCCGCCAGCGTTCCTGACCCGCGCTTCAGGGCAGGAAGCGTCGCATCACCTCGAGGAAGACCTCCGGCTGCTCGGAGTGCACCCAGTGCCCGGCGCCCTTGACCAGCACCCGCCGGTTGCGCGGGAATCGTCGGTCCATCTCGCCGGCGGACTCGTCGCTGATGTAGTCGGAGTCGGCGCCGCCGACCCACAGCACCGGTCCGTCGTACGTCGCCTCGCCGAGCCCCTCGGACGGCCACCCGGTCAGCCCCGCCATCTCCTCGCCCAGCAGGTCGAGGTTGACCTGCCAGTGCCAGCCGTCGTCGGTGCGTCGCAGGTTCTGCAGCAGGAAGCTGCGCACGACCGGGTTGGGCACCGCCTCGCGCAGCGCCTCCTCGGCCTGGTCGCGCCGCTCGATGGTCGCCAGGTCGAGCGCCCGCATGGTCTCGATGTAGCCGACGAACTCACGTCCGCTGTCGTAGGCGACCGGGGCGATGTCGACGACGGCGAGCCGCTCGACGAGCTCGGGGTGCCGCAGCGCGAGGCACATCGCGATCTTGCCGCCCATCGAGTGGCCGACGAGCGCCACCGGTCCCTCGGGACGCAGCGTCTCGGCCACCTGGTCGGCCAGGTCGAGGTAGTCGAAGGTCTCCGTCCACGGCGAACGGCCGTGGTTGGGCATGTCGACGAGGACCACGCGGTGGTCGGCGCTCAGCGCCTTGGCGATCTGCGTCCAGTTCTTGCCCTGGCCGAAGAGGCCGTGGCAGAACGCGACGGTCGGGCCGGCGTCGCCGAGGACCGTGGTGTGCAGGCTCACGGCCCCATCCTCGCAGTGCTCGGGTCACGACGACCGACCCGGGCCCCGGCCCGTCGAGGGCTGGTCAGAAGTCGGTCAGAAGTCGAAGCCGTCGAACAGGCCGCCGATGCCGTCGCCGATCCCCCCGAACATGTCGCCGATGCCCTCTCCGATGGCGCCGATGCCCTCGCCCAGGCCGTCGAAGCCACCGCCGAAGAGCATGCCCATGAACATCCAGTCCATCGGGCTGAAGGCGCCGAAGTAGCCGGCGGCATACGGCTGGTAGGCGCGGCCGCCCTGCCAGTAGGGCACCCGGCGCGACCCGACCATGACCTTGCGGATGTCGGGCTCGGCGCCGGCCCGGAC
>CAZDAO010000277.1:0-5382 GCA_964503015.1 uncultured Nocardioides sp.
CCCCGCCCGAGGCGGGCCCTAGGCTGGGCGGCACATTCCCCGGTTGGTCTGCCGGGTCTCGGCAGCCCCGCCCGAGGCGGGCCCTAGGCTGGGCGGCACATTCCCCGGTTGGTCTGCCGGCAGGGCCCGCCTGACTTTGAATCAGGACTAGCGACGTAGGTTCGACTCCTACCCGGGGAGCTCAGTCGAGGGACCCGTCGAGGAAGCCCACCACCCGGCGTTCCCACTCCGCGGGGTCGGTGCGCAGGCCGCGGGTGTGGCCGGAGCCCGGGACGACCCAGGTCTGCACACCGTCGCTCGAGCCGGCGATGTGGTCGGCCGCGAGCGACTCGGTCTCGACCTCTCCGGCGGCGACGAGCAGGAACGCCGCCGGGTCGGGTCGCGTCGTGGCAGCCGCGAGGGACGACCGCAGCGAGGCCGGTCGGGGAGCATCGGTCAGCAGGGCGGTGACGCCGTAGGTCGCGCGGTCGATCCACTGCTGGACCTCCCCGCGCACGCCGTACGCCGACAGGTAGGCCTTGTCGGCCGCGACGCGGTTGGTCGCGCCCTCCGCAACGACGGCGGCGACGCGCTCGTCGGTCCCGGCCGCGCCGATCGCCTCCTCGCCGCCCATCGACAGTCCGACCAGGCCGATGCGGTCGGGCGAGACCCCGGACTGGTCGACGAGGAAGTCGACCGCGCCTGCCGCGTCCAGCGAGCCCCACCAGCCGAACTCCATCGCCCGTCCGCCGCTCTCGCCGTGCCCGCGGGCGTCGTAGAGGAGCACGCCGTAGCCGGCCCCGGCGAGCACGGCGGCGTGGTCGAGCACCGCCGTGCGCGTCGACCCGGCGCCGTGGAGCAGCGCGACCGCGGCACCGTTGCGCGAGGCGAGGTACCACCCCGACAGCCGTACGCCGTCCGCGCTGGGGAAGGTCACGTCGCGGAAGACCAGCCCGACGTCGGCCGGCGTGCGGTCGCCGAGCGAGGGACGGGGCGGGTAGGCGGCCACGACCGCCTGGCCGACGGTCCAGAGGGCGAGGTAGGTGGCGAGCAGGAGTGCCGGGACGCCCAGAAGCCACCAGCGGCGGCGGGTGCTCCGCAGCAGCCGGACCGCCTCCCAGCCGACGGCGAAGAGTCCGGCGAGGAGGAGGGCGAAGCCCAGTCCGGAGGTGAGGGTGAGCCCCTCCTCGGCGTAGTGGCGGGGCCCGAGTCCCGCCCCCGTGGCCAGCGCGAGCAGCCCGACGCCGACCCCGGCGCACCATCGGGCCCGGCGCACGACCGCCTCCTTACATCTCGAACACCAGGCGGGCGGGCACCTCGCCGGCGAGGACCTCCTCGAAGCACGCGTTGACGTCCTCGAGGCGCCGTCCCTCGGTCACGACCCGCGTCAGGCCGCGGGCGTGCAGGTCGAAGCACTCGGCCAGGTCGTTGCGGGTGCCGACGAGCGATCCGGTGACCGAGATGCCCCTGAGCACGGTCTCGAAGACCGGGAGCTCCAGCCGGTTGTCCGCCGGGAGTCCCACGAGGACCAGGCGGCCGTTCGGGTTGAGGGCGGCGTGCGCGGCGCGCATGGCTGCCGGCGAGGGGACGGTCACGAGTGCGACGTCGACCCCGCCGAGCGCCGCCAGCTCGGCCTGCTGGTCGCCGCGGGCGTCGACGACGTGGTCGGCCCCGAGGTCCTTGGCCAGCTGGAGCTTCTCGTCGTGCACGTCGACGGCGACGGTGCGGGAACCGAAGATCCGGGCGTACTGCAGGCCGAGGTGCCCGAGGCCGCCGATGCCGACGACCATGGCGGTCTCGCCGGGCTGCGGCCTGGCGACCTTGAGCCCCTTGTAGGTCGTGACGCCGGCGCAGGTCAGCGGCGAGGCGTCGCGCGAGGTCACCGCGTCGGGCACCGGCACGACGTGGCTGGCCCATGCGACGGCGTACTCGGCGTAGCCGCCGTCCATGGAGAAGCCCATGTAGGACGGGCTGGTGCAGTAGGTCTCCCAACCGCCGACGCAGTAGCGGCAGCGGCCGCACGCGTGTCCGAGCCATGGCAGCGCGACGCGCTGGCCGACGGCGACCGGGAGCTCTCCGGGGCCGAGCGCCTCGACGGTCCCGACGCCCTCGTGGCCGGGGACGAGCTGGTCCTTGGCCTTGGCCGGCCACTCGCCGCGGGCGGCGTGGATGTCGGTGTGGCACAGCCCGCAGGTCTCGATCCTGACCAGCACCTGGCCGGGGCCGGGTTCGGGGATCGGGACCTCACGGATCTCCAGCGGTGCACCGGGTGTGGGGACGACTGCTGCCTTCATGCTTCTCTCCTCGAGGCGTTGCGGACGGGTACGGCGATGAGCAGGGCGCCGGTGAGCAACGTCAGTCCGGCGAGGACGAGGAGGACGGCGACGACGGCGTCGAGGACGGGCAGCTCCGCGCCGGTCGCGACCTCGGTGTCGAGACCGGCAGAGCCGTCCGTGCGCATCAGCACGAAGGTCCAGCTGCCGTCGACGGGCTCCCAGTCGAGCATCGCGGCGGTGCCCGTCGCCTGGGCGACCCAGAAGGTCTGCTCGCCGGGAGGCGACTGGGGCGCGCCGCCGGCGGTCCCCTCCAGCACGGCGTCGCCGTCGCGGAGCTCGCGGAAGACGTCGTGGCCGACGCCGTCGAGGTAGGCCGCCACGTCGGACGACCGCGCGACGCCGATGAAGACAGGGCCGCCCGAGTCGGACTCGGCCGTGACGCGGACGTCGCCCAGGACCTGCTCGGGCACCCAGTCGGGCGCGCCCTCGGTGGTGATCCTGGCGTCCTCCGAGGTGATCGCGTAGCTGTCGGTGGTCATGTCGATGCCGGGTGTCATGACGAAGCCGTCGTCGCGGTCGGCGGCCCCGACCAGCGCGAGCGTGGCGCCCGCACCGGCGAACCCCAGGCCGGCGAGAACCAGCACCGAGCCGGCGACCACGGAGACGATCCGTCCGGTGGTCCAGCCGCGCTGAGCGGGAGGCGGAGGCGCGAGAGGAGGCGCGAGGGGAGGCGCTGGGGGAGGCGCGAGGGGAGGAGGAGCGGTCACGGGTGCGGAGGCGACCCCGGTCGCGGGGCCGGACGGCGCCGGGCCGGCGGTGGCGGTCGGCTGGGGCGACTCGTGGCCGCCCATGTCGAGGCGGAACGGCGGGTACTCGTCGGTCATCAGCGCGACGTAGCCGGCCACGCGCAGCACCCAGCGGTTGAGGCCGAGGACGAGGTCGAAGATCTGCTGCGGGTAGCGACCGGTGAACAGCAGCATGATCGCCGCGACGAGAACGAGGACGCCGATGACGCTGATGCTGATCCACGTCTCGTCGTCGGCACCGCGCACGCCGTACGCCACGCCGCCGGCGAAGAGGGCGACGATCAGGTAGTGGGGGATCGCCAGCAGCCACCACTTCACCAGCACCAGGCCGCGGGAGAGGTGCTCGGGGTAGTCGACCGAGAGGTGGGCGGGGTAGTCGGGCACCTCGGCCAGGGTGAACGGCGGGTAGCGGTCCGTGCCGAGGGCGCCGTAGGAGTAGAACGAGACCCGCCAGCTCCAGCGCATCACCCCGACGTTGAAGTCGAAGATCGGTCGCGGGTAGCGGCCGGTGAAGAGGATCGCGAAGAACGCCACGATGCTCAGCACCGCGAAGGCGACCCACAGGAAGGCCAGGACGATGTAGTGGGGGATGGCGAGGAGCCACTTGACGAGCCAGAGGCCCCGGCTCAGCCCGGTGTCGAGGTCGGCGTCGACGTGGACGGGATAGCTGGGGCGAGGTGCTGGCGTCGCATCGGAGCGCGTGGGTGAGGTGGTCATCGGGAAGGCCCTTCCGTCGGCGGCCCCCGGCCGGTGCGTGACGCGACCGGGGGCCGCTCCTTCCCTTCGATCGTCGTGCCTGCGGCCGCCGGCGGGGCAGGGCCGAACGGCACGTCTTGACCGGTCGTCCCGAGGACCAAGGACCCTGTCGTCCCCCAGGTGGGAGAGCCAGACTCGAGGGCCCGAGGTGGCACCAGGTAGCACCCGAAGGAAGGACCCGCATGGCCCACGCACCCGCCCCGCACCCGCCTGACACCGTCCGGCTGGTCGTCGACGACGTGCCCGGGCTCGCGCACCTGGTGGAGGAGGCCGCCCGGCGTGCCCGTGAGTCCGACCGGGTCCTCGAGCTCGTCGAGCCCGCCGTACCCGCCTGTGACCACGTCGCGCGGGCGAGGCTGATCCGCCGCATGGACGAGGCCCTCGGCGTGGCCCGCCGTGCTGCTCCCGGCCTGCCGGTGCGGGTGGGCGCCCCGATCGAGCTGCCCGCCCCGCGGCATCCGTCGTGAGCGGCGTCGAGGAGGTCCGGGTCTCCCCGGTGGGGCTCAACCGGCTGGAGTCGCTGCTGACGCCCGACCGCGTCCAGCGGCTCGATGCCCACGTCGCCGAGGCGCGCCGGCTGCTCGCGACGCGCACCGTCTGGAACGTCAACTCCACCGCACGCGGGGGCGGGGTGGCCGAGATGCTGCACACGCTCGTGGCCTACGCGGCGGGGACCGGGGTCGACGTGCGCTGGCTCGTCGTGGGGGGTGACCCCGACTTCTTCGCCGTCACCAAGCGCCTCCACAACCGCCTGCACGGCGTGCCCGGCGACGCCGGTTCGCTCGACGGGGCCGCGCGGGCGACGTACGACGCCGCGCTCGCGCGGCAGCGCGCGCCGGTCCTCGAGCTCGTCCGCCCGGGTGACGTGGTGCTGCTCCACGACCCCCAGACGGCCGGGCTGGCGCGACCCCTGCGGGACCGGGGCGCCTTCGTCGTGTGGCGGTGCCACGTGGGGCTCGACGAGCACGACGCGTGGACGCGGGAGGCGTGGGAGTTCCTGCGCGACCTGGTCGAGCCGGCGCATGCCTGCATCTTCTCGCGGGAGTCCTTCGCCCCCGACTGGGTCGACCGGGCGTGGTTGCGGGTGATTCCGCCGTCGCTGGACCCGTTCAGCCCCAAGAACTGCGACCTCGAGGTCCAGGACATCGCGCGCCTGGTGCACCGCGAGGGACTCGTGGTCGAGGGCCCGCCGCTGCCGGCGTACGCCCGGGTGGTGCTCCAGGTCAGCAGGTGGGACCGGCTCAAGGACATGGCCGGCGTCCTCGACGCCTTCGCCCAGCACCTCGGCGAGCTCCCGCCCGACGTCGACCTGGTGCTGGCGGGGCCCGAGACGACGGGCGTGGCCGACGACCCCGAGGCCGCCGAGGTGCTGGCCGAGTGTCGCGAGCAGTGGCGCTCGCTCCCCGCGGGAGCACGCGAGCGCACCCACCTGGTGTCGGTGCCGATGGACGACCTCGACGCGAACGCCCGGACCGTCAACGCGCTGCAGCGGTGGGCGAGCGTGGTGGTCCAGAAGAGCCTGGCCGAGGGGTTCGGCCTCACCGTGACCGAGCCGATGTGGAAGG
>CAZDAO010000278.1:0-5381 GCA_964503015.1 uncultured Nocardioides sp.
AGTACCTCGACGAGGCCGACCAGCTTGCCGACCGCGTCGCGGTGATCGACCGCGGCCGCAAGGTCGCCGAGGGCACCGCCGACCAGCTGAAGTCCTCCGTCGGGCAGTCCACCCTGCAGCTCCAGGTCGCCGACCCGGCCCACCTGCAGACGGTGGCCGAGGAGGTGCGCCGGCTCATCGGCGAGGAGGCGGTCCCCTCCCCCGAGGCCCGCCGCGTCAACGTCCCGCTCACCCGCACCGACCAGTCCGTCGACGTGCTGGTCGCGCTGCGTGACCGCGGCGTCAGCATCGAGTCGGTCACCGTCCAGAAGCCCTCCCTCGACGAGGTCTTCCTGGCGCTGACCGGCCATGACACCCAGGACCACCCGACGGACGACGACGCCGCCGGCACCGACGAGCTGATGGAGGCCTCCCGATGACTGCACTGACCGCGGCCCCGACCGTGACCGACCCTGCGGACATCGACGTCCCGCCGAGGGTCGGCCTCGCCGACACGGTGAGCCAGACCCTGACCCTCGCGTGGCGGGCCACCATGAAGATGCGCCGCAGCATGGAGGTGATGTTCGACGTCACCATCCAGCCGCTGGTCTTCACCGGCATGTTCGCCTACATCTTCGGCGGCGCGATCTCCGGCGACGTGGACAGCTACCTCCCGCTGATCATCCCCGGCCTCATCGGCCAGACCGTGCTCACCGCGTGCGTTGCGACCGGCGTCCAGCTGCGCACCGACATGGACACCGGCGTCTTCGACCGGTTCAAGGTGCTGCCGATCGCGCGGATCGCGCCGCTCGCCGGTCCGATGGTCGCCGACCTGCTGCGCTACTTCATCGCCTCGGCGCTGACCTTCGCGGTCGGCATCGCCATCGGCTACCGCCCCGGCGGCGGCGTGCTCGGCGTGTCCGGCGCGATCCTGCTGGCCATGCTCGCCGGCTGGTCGTTGGCGTGGATCTTCACCATGTTCGGCATCGTGGGCCGCAACGCCCAGGCCGTCCAGGGCATCTCGTTGCTGGTGATGTTCCCGCTGACGTTCCTGTCCAACGCGTTCGTCCCGACCGACACGATGCCGGGCCCGCTGCGGGCCTTCGCCGAGGTCAACCCGGTGTCGCTCGTCATCACCGCCATCCGCGACCTCGCCAACGACGGCGCGGTCACCGGGAACGTCGGCTGGGCGCTGCTCGGCTGCGCGGTCGTGATCGCGGTCTTCGCGCCCCTGTCGGTGCGGGCCTTCAACCGGAGGATGTGACCCGGCCACCCGACCAGGTGCGCCGCAGCCGGTCGACGACCGCGGCGGTCTCTGGCACCAGGTCCGGGGCGGGGCGGGCGGTCAGCTCCTCGACGAGCTGGTCCACCCGCCCCGGCAGCGCGTCCTCGGCCAGCCGTCGTACGGCGTCCCAGCCCATCACCGGGATGCTCCGGTTGTAGGCCCAGCGCTGGGCCGTGGCGAGGAGACGCGCACCGTCCTCGTGCTGGTCGGCGGGCCCGAATCGCAGGACCCACGTCGCGAGCGCCACCAGCAGCACGCCGTTCAGCGGCAGGTCGGTGAACCAGAGCGTGCCCTCCGGGGTCCGCAGCCGGTCGCCGAGCACGATGTCGCGCAGCTCGTCGGCCCTCGGGTCCACGTCGGTCGTGCCGTGGCGCGCGCGGCTGACCAGGGCGGCCGACGCGGCGAGCGCGAGCCAGGGCGAGGCACCCATGCCGGGGTCGGAGTCCAGGACCAGGTCGACGATCCCGTCGTAGCGCCGCAGCGCCTCGGCGTGCTCCCCCCGCGCCAGCGCGAGCTCGGCGTGGGCGGTCTGCCAGGTCAGCCGGGCACCCATCTGCGCGGTGTCGCCGTCCGGGGGGCCGAAGCGCTCGAGCAGCGCGGCCGCCGTGTCCACGTCGCCGTCGAGCAGCGGTGCGATCGCCGTCGCCACCTGGAGGCTGTAGGCGTCGGTCTCTGCGTGCACGCGGGTGAGCAGGGGCCACGCGATCTCGGCGTGGCGCGCGGCGCGGTGGTGGTCGCCCACCGCGATGGCGAGCTGGCTCAGCTCGGCGTGCAGGGACGCCTGGAGGTACGGCGGCAGCGGGCCGCCCAACGCCTGCTCGGCGTAGCGGCGGGCGGCGTCGACGTCCCCGGCGTTCTCCGCCACGATCGCCGCCCACAGCAGCAGCGCTGCCGCCATGGCAGGTCGCGACTGCAGCGACGCCACCGCCGCGAGCCGCTCCGGGGCGGGGCCGTCGGCGACGTAGACCGTGTGCGCGATCAGGCCCCACGGCGTGCTGGGCGGGTCGCCCTGCTTCAGCAGGTCGCACAGTCCGGCCAGGTCCGCCCCGGGCATCCAGCTGAGGTGGATCATCAGCACCCCCGCCGCGTCCTGCGCGGTCGGGCGGAGGTCGGCGGGCACCTCCCAGCCCGCCAGCAGCTCGGCGGCGGCGTCGCAGATCGCGAAGATGCGAGGCTGGTCGCCGGTGATCGTCCAGAGGCTTCCCAGCAGCGACACCAGATGGGCGACGAGCTCCCGGTCACCCACCGAGAGCGCGTGGCGCAGCACGTCGGTGAGGTTGTTCTGCTCGCGCACCAGCGTGTCGACGGTCGCGACCTGGTCGTCGGCGAGGACCAGGTCGGAGCTGCGCTCGGCGAGCTCGCGCGCCCAGCGGCGCAGCGCCTCCTCGGCGGCCTCCTGCTCACCGGTGCGGGCCAGCTGGGCGGCCGCGAACTCGCGGATCGTCTCCAGCGCGCGGAAGCGGGCGGCGCCCCCGTGCTCGCCCATCACGAGCAGCGACTGCTCGACCAGGACGTCGACCAGGTCGGACCCGTCGGACCCCAGCACGGCCAGCGCCGTGGTCCGGTCGAAGCCGTCCTGGAAGACCGACAGCCAGGCGAGCGCGCGGCGCTCGTCGGCGTCGAGCAGGTCCCACGACCACCCGATCACCGCCTCGAGGGTGCGGTGCCGGTCGGGCCTGCTCCGGTCGCGGGTGCGCAGGGTGGCGAACCGGTCGTCGAGCGCCGCCGAGACCTCGGCCACCGTCATCGTGCGCACCCGCGCCGCCGCGAGCTCCACGGCCAGCGGCAGCCCGTCGAGCCGGTCGACCACCGCACGCACGGCGCCGGGCTCGAGCACCGCGTCCGGGCGCGCCGCCGACGCCTGACGGACGAAGAGCGCCTCGGCGTCCTCGGGCGACAGCTGGCTCAGCGGCACCGCGCGCTCCGCAGCCAGCCGCAGGGGTGCCCGGCTGGTCGCCAGCACCTGCAGGTCGCGCGTGGTGGCCAGCAGGAACGCGGCGAGGGCTGCCACCGGCTCGAGCACGTGCTCGCAGTTGTCCAGCACCAGGAGCGTGGGTCCCGCGTCGAGCTCCTGCGCCAGCCGTGCGCGGACGTCGGCCTGCTGGGCGACGGTGAGGCTGCCACGGGACGTCACGGACCCGCGCACCCCCAGCGCCGCACCGACGGCCACGACCACGTCGTCGCCGGCACCCACGCCGACCAGCTCGACCACGTGGACGTGCGGCAGCGTCGACTCGCGCGCGAGCACCTGGGCGATGCTCGTCTTGCCGATGCCACCGGGCCCCAGCACGGTGACCAGTCGTGACGCGGCCAGGGCCGCCCGGAGCCGGGCGAGGTCGTGGTCGCGTCCGAGCAGCCCCGCGTCGTCGTACCTCAGTCCGCTGCGCACCGGCTCGTCGGCGGCGAGCAGCTCGGCGTGCAGGCGCTGGAGGGCGGGGTCGGGGTCGACACCGAGCCGCTCGGCCAGGTCGGCCCGGTAGGTCTCGTAGCGGGTGAGGGCGACGGCCGGTCCCGCCGTGGCCGCCTCGGCTCGGAGCAGCGCGGCGAGCACGTCGGTGTCGTCGGGCCGACGCTGGTGGGCCGCGACCAGGTCTTCCCGCGCCTCGGCGTGGCGACCGAGGCGGGCCGCGGCGAGGGCAGCCACCTCCTGCGCGGCCGTACGACGTGCTGCCGCCGCACGGCGCAGAGCCGCCACCGGCTCGGACCCCGCCGTCGCCTCCACGGTCACCGCAGCCGCGTCGGAGGCGAGCCGGTGCGCCTCGGCCGCATCGCCGCGCGCCAGCGCCGTGCGGGCCGCGACCAGCGCCGCCGCCTGCGCTCGCGCGTCGACCTCCTCCTCACCGAGGCCGATCCGGTAGCCGCCGTCGAGGCGGTCGATGGCCCGGGCGAGCGTGGCGGACCGGGTGCGCGAGACCAGCACCTGGAGCGCCTTGGCCGGGTGCACGGGCGCGGCGTCGGGCCAGATCTCCTCGACCAGCCGCGCGTCCGGGACCCCTGCGGGCTCGTCGGCCAGCACGGCCAGCAGCGCGCCGACCCGCTCGCCCGGCAGCGGGGTGCCCTCCCACGACACCCCGTCCAGCAGGCGGAGCCGGATCATTCGAGCGCCCGTGGGTGGGCCGTGGCGAAGACCTCGCGCAGGTTGTCGACGGTGACGAGGGTGTAGACCTGCGTGGTCGTGACCGAGGCGTGCCCGAGCAGCTCCTGCACCACCCGGACGTCCGCCCCGCCGTCGAGCAGGTGGGTGGCGAAGGAGTGCCGCAGCGTGTGCGGGGACACCGAGGCCGACACGCCCGCCCGCTCCGCGGCCTTCACCAGCACGGCCCAGGCGCTCTGCCGGGACAGGCGCCCGCCGCGCGAGTTGAGGAACAACGCCGGTCCACCGCGGCCGGCACCGACCAGCTCGGGCCGGGCGCGGGTGAGGTAGGCGCCGACGGCGTCCCGGGCGTAGGTCCCGACCGGGACCAGCCGCTCCTTGCCGCCCTTGCCGCGCAGCAAGACGGTGCCGTCGACCGTGTCGAGGTCGTCGACGTCCAGCCCGACCGCCTCGGAGATGCGGGCGCCGGTGCCGTAGAGCAGCTCGAGCAGGGCGCGGTCGCGGAGCGCGAGCACGGTGTCCGGCGCGCCGGCCGCCTCCAGGATCGCCTCGACGTCGGAGAGCGGCAGTGCCTTCGGCAACCGCTTGGCCGGCGTCGGCGGCTTGACCGCCGCTGCCGGGTCGGCGGTGGCGAGGCCGTCGGAGACGGCGAACCTGTGGAAGCCCCGCACCGCCACGACCGTCCGTGCCGCCGAGGTGGCGCTCAGCGGCGGATGGCCCTCGCTGCCCTCGCGCAGGTCGACCAGGAACGCGGCCACCGTCGCCTCGGTGACCACGTCCAGGTCGTCCACGCCCCGGCGCGCGAGGAACTCCTCGTAGCGGGCCAGGTCACGCCGGTAGGAGCTCAGCGTGTTGGCAGCGAGTCCGCGCTCGACCGCGAGGTGGTCGAGATAGGTGCGGAGGGCGCGGCGCAGCGTCACGCAAGAACGGTATCGAGGTCCACCGACTCGAGGCCGACCGCTGCGCCGACGGGCTCGTTGGTGAGCCGGCCCGCGTGGGTGTTCAGGCCGAGCGCGAGGCTGC
>CAZDAO010000279.1:0-5372 GCA_964503015.1 uncultured Nocardioides sp.
AGCCGGACTACGACGGCGACGGTCAGCCCGACACCGACGACGGATCGGGCTCCGGGACGGCCCTGAACAGCTGAGGCGTCCCGCACGACCGGCTCGCCCCGACACCCTCCTCCCCCGAGAGGTGCCGGGGCGAGCCCCTGTCGTCCGGTGCGGCCTCGCGTCGGTCAGCCGACGACCAGGGCCACCTTGGCCGATCGCGACCCGGTGATCCCCGGCCCGCCGGCGTAGACCGCGCGCAGCTTGTAGCGGCCCTTCCCGAGCTTGGCGAGCTTGACCTTGCCGACGCCCTTGCTCGAGGCGGTGAGGGTCATCGAGCCGACGAGCTTCTTGCCGGCGTAGACCTTCACCACACCCGTGGGCGTCGCGCCCTTCGCGACCACCGTGACGGTGACGACGGCGCGCTTGCCCTTGGCCACCTTCTTCGGCGCCTTGACGGTGGTCGTGGACGCGACCTGCTGGGTCGGCGTGGTCGGACCGGTCGGAGTGGTCGGCGTCGTCGGCGTCGGCGTCGGAGTCGTCGGCGTGGGGGTCGGGTTGGGCGGCGGCGGCGGCGGGGGCGGCGGCGTCACCGGCACGGCAGTGCCCGTGACGGTCCGTGACGTGACCTGGCCGGTCGCACGACCCGGCGCGGTCGCACTGATCCGCACGGAGATCGCCCGACCCACGTCGGAGGACACCACGGTGTACGACGTCGCGGTGGCTCCGGCGATCGGCTGGCCGTCCCGCAGCCACTGGTGCGACTCGTCCACGCCGGTCGGCGTCCAGGTCGCCGTGGGTGCGGTGAGGGTGGAGCCGACCTGGCTCGAGCCGCTCGGCGCGGGCAGGGAGAGCGCCGTCGGCGCGTCACCCAGCAGTCCGGTGGTGGCGGCGCTCGTGGCGGTGCCGTTCTTCCGTCCGGTGAGGGTGCCGACGAAGCGGACCGCGAGCGACCGGCCGACGTCCTGCGGGCCCACGGCGTACGCCGCACTGGTGGCACCACTGATCGGCGAACCGTCGCGCAGCCACTGGAGGCTGTTCTGCACCCCGTCCTGGTCCCACGTCGGCGCGCTGGCCGTGAGGGTCGAGCCGACCTTGGCCGTGCCGGACAGACGCGGGGGGTAGAGGGCGACCGGGGCGTCGCCGACCAGGCCGGTGACCGCGGCGCTGGTCACGACCCCGTCGGCGCGACCGGCGACCCGACCCGTGTAGCGCACGGCGATGGCCGAGCCGACGTCCTGCGGACGCACGGTGAAGACCGCGAGCGTCGCGCCACTGACCGGGAGACCGTCGCGCAGCCACTGGATGTTGTTCTGCACGCCGCCCTGCGCCCACGTGGGCGCGGTCGAGGTCAGCGTCTCGCCGACCTTCGGGCTGCCCTGCACCTTCGGCGGCGTCGTGGCCGTGACGGCAGGTCCCTGGACCGCCGTGATCGCGTTGCTCGTGACCACGGTCGGCGTACGGCCGGGCAGCGTGCCGCTGGACTCGAGCGCGATCGCGTTGTTGAGGTCACCGGCGACGAGCTTGTACGTCGACGAGGTGGCGCCCGTGATCGGCTGCCCGTTGCGCACCCACTGCAGGGTGGTCACGGTGCCGGCGCGATCCCACTGGGTCGCCGTGGACGTCAGCGTGGAGCCCACCTGGCCGGTGCCGGAGACGACGGGCGCCTTGGTGGCGACCGGGCCCGCGCCGGGCTTGCCGGTGACCGCCGCGCTGGTGGAGGTGCCGGTGCCGAACTCCTCGGACGAGCCGGTGACCTGCACGGTGAGGGAGGCACCGACGTCGTCGACACCCACGGTGTAGGTCCTCGACGTGGCGCCGGCGATCGGCTGGCCGTTGCGGAGCCAGGCGTAGGTCTCCGTCACGCCGGGGACGCTCCAGGTCGGCGAGACCGCGGTCACGGTGGTGCCGAACACGCCCGTGCCGCTGAGCTTCGCGGCGACCGTCGCGGTCGGCGGACCGCTGACCGTGAAGGAGCGCCACGGGCCGGGGCTGGAGGACCTGGCCTCGGCGTCCACCGACGTCACGCGCCACTCGAAGGTGCCGCCCACTGCCAGCACCCCGGGCGGGGCGAAGGCCGTGGCGGGGGTCACCGCGGCGGTGCCGTTGCCCGTCGAGCCGGCCGTGCGGTACTCCACCTTGTACTTGGCGGCGCCCACCTCCGGGAGCCAGCGGAACAGCAGGCTGCGCGGACCCACCGCGGCGTTCGCCGCAGGCGACACGAGCGTCGGGGCCTGCAGCGCGACGCGGAAGGTCGCCGGGTCCGACCACGGGCCGGGGTTCCCGGCCGCGTCGATACGGCTGACCCGCCAGACGTAGGGCCGGTCGGACGGAGGCAGCGTCGCGACGCCCACGCCGGTGGAGTACGCGGCGCGCTTGGTCGTCTTGTTGATCTTGAGGTTGGTGCTGGAGAAGTTGAGGTCGCCGTTGGCCGCGACCTGGATCTGGTAGGTGCTGGCGAAGGGCATGGCCTTCCACTGGAAGGCACCGCACCGCTGACGACCGGTGTCTCTCCCGCCGGCGGCGTCACGGGGGAGGTCAGCTCCGGCTTGGGGCTGACCTTCTGGAACTTCCGGGTGGCGGACCAGCCGAGCTTGTTGCCGTTGGCGTCGATGGCCTGGACCCGCCAGTAGACCGGGCCGTCCGCATAGAGCTTGTTCGCGGACGTGTAGGCCGGCTGGTCGACCACGGCCGTCTCGAGGATGGGCGAGAACGTCGGCTGGAGGGAGAGCTGGATCTCGTAGGTCTGCGCCGACTGGTAGCTCTTCTCCCCGGTCGCGGGATAAACGGTGGCCTGGTTGGTGTCGAAGTAGTCCTTCCAGGTGAACGTCACCTCGGTGCCGTTGATGTTGTCCGCGGCGCTGACGTGGTCCTTCGGGGTGAGCAGCTCGACCTTCGGGGAGGCCTTCCGGAACGCGTGCCGGGCGGAGTTGACCGTCGAGCTGGGGTCTGGACCGCACATCGCGGGTGTCTTGCACGGCTGGATGAACCAGAAGTACGGCGTCTGCGCCTGGCTGTCCTGCAGAGCCACCTGCGGGTAGGTGAAGCGCGGGGTCCACCGCGTGTTCGTCGTGCGCGGCACCCTGCCCGGAGTCGTGAGCGCACCGGACGTGAAGTCACCGTCCTTCGACACGTGGACGCGGTACTCCGAGGCGTACGGCACCGGGTCCCAGTCGAGCACGGGGGTGGCGGGGAGTCCGTCGCAGAGGTGCGAGGGGCCGTCGGCGAGCGTCTCCTCGCACGCGGCGTCGGGGCCCACGCGATCCAGCGACGAGCCGGTGAGGGCGAGCCGCTGACCGGTGACCGGCCCCAGGGATCGGATGGTGAACTGGCCGGGATCGCTGGCGCGGATCACCTCGCCGTCGAGCTTGTGAGCCCGAACTCGCCACGCGTAGGTGCCGTCGGCGAGGAAGGTAGTTGAGGTGTCGGTGGCCGCTGGGTAGTAGAAGTTCGTCTCCAGGATCGGCGCGGCGTCGGGCAGGAACCAACTGCCTGCCGAGGTTCCGATCTGGATCGTGTAGTAGGCCGCTCCGTCGAGGCGGCTCCAACGCAGGTTGGGGGCGTCATACGTGTCAGGCGTGTAGTAGGTCTCCAGCGTGGCGCCGGCCGCTGGAGGCGCTGACACCTCGAAGGATCGGACGACCGTCTGCTCGATGTAGCGCCCGGCGACATCGACCGCACTGAGTCGCCATTCGAACGGACCGTCCGCAGGGTTGAGCGGTGCCTCAGCCGTGTAGGAGGTGGAGTAGGTCGTTGCCTTCTCCAGTTCGACCTCCCGCCTGTCGTAGAGGGCCACTTCGTAGGTCTTGGTCCCGGGCACGGGCGCCCAGTCCAGCGTCGGGACGTCGACCACCTCTCCGTCCGCGGGCGCCAGGACGTGGAAGGCGTCATCGTCGGTGTAGGTGAAGGACTGGCTCGCGGAGAAGATGCCCAGCTCGTCGGACGGCGCGTCGATCGGGCGCACCTTCCAGTAGTAGGTGGCGCCCTCCACCTTGGGCATGCAGCTGTCGCCGACCTCGCCCGGCGTGTACGTCGTACCGGCGACCTCGCAGATCCAGGTGACGGTCGGGCTCGAGGGATACGTGAAGTTCGGATCCGTGCTCAGCCACACCTCGTAGTGCGAGGCGTGTCGCACCGGGGTCCACTCGTAGTACAGGTCATCGTGGACGGACTGCTTCGCGCCCTCGCCGGACGTGTCATAGGGGTAGACCGGCTGCGGGACGTCACGCCAGACCCGGTCGAAGGCGTAGTGCACGTC
Source organism: uncultured Nocardioides sp. (assembly GCA_964503015.1). Taxonomy (GTDB): domain Bacteria; phylum Actinomycetota; class Actinomycetes; order Propionibacteriales; family Nocardioidaceae; genus Nocardioides. Next base: position 4,235 of record CAZDAO010000279.1, read on the forward strand.
GGGAGCGAGCCGGACCCACTCGGTCGGGTTGCCGTCCAGGTCGATCGCGCGCACCCGCCAGAAGTACTGGTCGTTGCCGAAGGTCGTCTTCGGGGAGTACCGGGTGCCGAGGATCTTGGTCACCGTCGCGGTCTTGCTGCCGAAGGCGAAGTCGTCGTCGACCTCGAGCTCGTAGTACTGCGCGCCCGGCACCGGCTCCCAGTCGAGGACCACGTCGGTGATGTCCTCGTCGTTGCTCGGTGCGGTGACGGTGGGGGTGCCGATGGGCTGCACGTCGAAGGAACGGGAGCTCGAGTAGTCGGTGAACACGCCGTCGGAGAGGGTGGCGCGGACCCGCCAGAAGTAGTCGACGTACGGCGCCTGGTTGCTGGTGATGACGTGGCTGGTCGCCTTCGTCGTCACGGTCGTGGGGTCGACGAAGCCGTCCTCGGTGTCGATCTCGACGGTGTAGCCGGTGGCGCCCGCGACCGGCGTCCACGTGAGCAGCGACGGCTCGTCCGGCTGGGCGAGCGTCGCGCCGTCGGCCGGACCGGTGAGGGCGGGGCCGGCGAGCGCGTCGACGGTGAAGGAGGTCGACGACCAGTCGCTGTAGGCCTTGCTCGCGTCCTTGGCGCGCACCCGTACGAACTGCGCACCTGTCGCGAACATGCGCGTCGGCACCGACACGGTCCGCACGGTGGACACCGACCACTCCGGTGACCCGAAGGACGGGTCGTTGTCGACCTGCACCTCGTACGACGTCGCCGTCGCGTCGGCCGTCCACGTGATCTCGACGGTCGGCCCGGTGCTGCCTGACGGGGTCAGGATCTCCGGGCTCGAGGGCGCGGCGGAGGCCGGCACGCCCTGGAGCGCCACCCCCGTCACCGCGACCGCCAGTGCTGCGTGGACGAGTCGACGGCACACCGAAGACGCGGACATGGACATACGTTTCCCCCCTGGCCACTCTGGTCCGAACGCGCCGACGCTACGGGCGATCGGACGCACCGGACGCGCGATCCACCGCAACTAGTCACTTCTAGCCATGCGAGTCGAGACGATCGGTGGAGGAGGGTGCGCCACGCCCGACCCGACTACCCTGACGGACGTGACCACCACTGCTGCTGCCGAGAGGACCGCGTAGTGGCACGCGAGTCCTTCG
>CAZDAO010000280.1:0-5311 GCA_964503015.1 uncultured Nocardioides sp.
GAAGCGCACGGGGTCGCCCGCGACGTCGCGCCACAGCTGCGGGTCGATGGACGAGAACACGTCCTGGGTGGGCGGGTGCCACGACCAGCGCAGGTTGCCGGCCAGGACGGACAGCGCCCCCAGGGGCTCGGGCAGGACGGGACGGACGGTGAATCGTCGAAAAGCTCGCACGACCGAGCACGCTAGGGCATTTCTTGGATCGATCCAACCCATCCCGCGCAAGCCCCGCGTGCCGTGCCGCGGCGCGAGGCGCATAACCCCGCAGTGCGTCCCCGCGTTGTCCGCGCATGAGCCACCCCCGCCCCCGTCTCGGCCGCACCACGCTCGCGGCCGCATCGCTCCTCGCGATCTCCAGCCTCTCCACGACCGCCGCCCCAGCGAGCGCCGAGCCCGACCGGGTGGCGCCGGGTCCCACCCCGGCCGACGTACGCACCCTGGGCGATCCCGTCGCCGGCCCGGCCGACCGCGACACGCGCGGCACGGCCGAGCCCACCGCCGCACAGGAGGCAGCCGTCGCAGCCCTCGGGCCGGTGACCGCGCGCTGGAACGCGCTCGGCACGCCCGCCTCGATCCTCCCCGCGTCCGGCAGCCTCGGTGCCGCGCCGGGCAGCCCGGCGGACGGCGCCCGCGCCTGGCTGCGCGGCCACGCCGACCTGTTCGGCATGACGTCGCAGGACGTCGACGACCTCGTGCTGGTGAGCGCCCAGGAGCTGGCTCGGTCCGACGCCCGCGCGGTGCTCTTCCGCCAGGACTTCGACGGCCTCGTACCGGCCCTCGGCGGCCTGGTCACTGTCGGGGTCGCGGACGGCAGGGTCGCCTACGTCTCGTCCTCGCTCGCCCGCACCACCGGCACCGTGCCGGCGGCGACGCTGACGCCCCTCCAGGGCTGGCTGAAGGCCGCCGACGACCTGTCGGTCGGCGTCCCCGCCGGACAGGTGGCCGACATCGTGACGAGCGTGAGCGGCGGCTGGACCCGGCTCACCGTCCCCGGCTTCGCGCAGGAGCAGCAGGTGCGTCTGCGCGCCCTGCCGATGGCGGACGGGTCCGTCCGCCCGGTCCTCGAGGCCAACGTGGTGGACGCCGCGGGCGCCACCGCGCTGGGCTTCACCTCCCTCGTCGACGCCGTGACGGGCGAGGTGCTGGCGCGCCACAACCGGGCCGAGAACTTCGCCCACAACGATGTCTTCACCGGCGCCGTGACCGCGACCGAGTGCGGCCCGAAGCACCCCTTCGACCTCGAGGACGACCTGACCCGGACCATCACGGCCGTCGCCACGGGCATCCCGACCGACGACTTCACCGTGAAGATCTGGAAGGGCGACGAGCTGCTCGTCACCGGGGACCTGGCCACCAACCCCGAGGTGGCGACGTACTCCGCCGCGGAGATCCCCGGCGGCACCTACTCCGCCCAGGTCTGCCCGTTCGACGCGGCCTCCGTCGTCGTGGGCCAGTACGCCCTGGCCGTCACCACCAGCGACACCGCGGCCCCCGGAACGGGCGACCTCACCGCGAACCCGCGGTGGCGCTACTTCACCGCCAACCCGACCCTGGACTCCCCCGACCAGACACCCACCAACTCGGTCGTCGGCTGCTGGCGGCTGACCGGGACCGAGGCCGACGCCGAGTGCACCACCCCTCCCGGCGAGCTGCGCAACGTCGCCGCCTTCGGGCCGTGGGACACGGTCGGCGCGCTCCCCACCTTCACCACCGTCGGCAACAACGCCAACACCCACGAGGCGTGGGCGAGCCCTCTCACCCCGGGCGGCCTGGTGCAGGCGCCGATCTCGGCGGAGCGCCACTACACCGGCGAGTTCACCGACGCGTGGAACAACAGCCGGTGCGACGTGGCGCAGCTCGTCCCCGGAGGCAACGACATCGACGCCTCGGTCGGCAACCTGTTCGTCGCGCACAACCGGATGCACGACTACTCCTACTACCTCGGCTTCACCGAGGAGAACTACAACCTGCAGTCGGACAACGGCAGTCGGGGCGGGGTGGCCGGGGACCCGGAGGTGGGCAACGCCCAGGCGGGCGCCCTGTCCGGCGGCAGCCCGAGCTTCCTGGGTCGCGACAACGCCAACCAGATCGCGCTGCAGGACGGCATCCCCGGCATCACCAACCAGTACCTCTTCGAGCCGATCGCGGGCGCCTTCTACGCGCCGTGCACCGACGGCGGCCTCGACATGGGCATCGTGGGCCACGAGTACACCCACGCGATCAGCAACCGCATGATCGGCGGCCCCGACGAGGGCATCACGTCCGAGCAGGGCGGCGCCATGGGCGAGTCGTGGGGCGACCTGGTCGCCGGCGAGTACCAGTTCGCGCACGGCTACAGCAACGGCGGCAACGTGTGGGCCGTCGGCGCCTACGCCACGGGCAACACCGAGACCGCGATCCGCGACTACTCGATCGACGACAACCCGCTCAACTACTCCGACTACGGCTTCGACATCACCGGTCCGGAGGTGCACGCGGACGGCGAGATCTGGAACGGCACGATGTGGGAGGTCCGCCAGGCCCTCGTGGAGCAGTACGACGACCAGTTCCCGTACGACGACGCGGCGCTGCAGCGGTCCTGCGCGGACGCCACCGCCACGACCACCCCGCGGCCGGCCGACGCCTGCCCGGGCAACCGCCGCTGGGTGCAGCTCGTCTTCGACTCCTTCCTGCTGCAGCAGGGCTCGACCTCGATGCTCGACGCCCGCGACGCCATGCTCGCCGCGGACCGGATGCGCTTCGGCGGGGCGAACCAGGACGTCATGTGGGCGGCCTTCGCCCGCCGCGGACTCGGCGTGGACGCGCACACCGTCGACGCGGACAGCGACGAGCCGACCCCGAGCTTCGCGACCCCCGACGGGCCGGGCTCCGCGATCACCTTCGCCACCACCGGCGAGGCGCGCATCTTCGTCGGCGACTACGAGGCGCGCGTGACGCCGGTGGCCGACACCGACCCGTCGACGGAGCTGGGCGACACCGTGCGGTTCACCCCCGGGACCTACGACATGCTGGCGGTCTCGCCGGACCGGGGCTTCACCCGCTGGACGATGGAGGTACCGGACGACGGGACCGCGCGCACGGAGACCGTCGGCGACGTCGTCAACCTGGCCAGCAGTGCAGCAGGAGCCTCGGTCATCGCCGCGACGGAGGGTTCGCTCAACGCCGAGGCGCTCATCGACGGCACCGAGGCGACCAACTGGGGCGGCGTCACCGACGCCCAGGTCGACGAGTCGCACCCCTCGGTCGCGGTGGACCTGGCGGGCGAGGTCAGCACGGTCCGGCGGGTGCAGGTGAGCGCCTACCTCACCCCGGCCCCGGCGTCGCCGACCGACGTCCCGCTGGCCCAGGACGACCCGGACTCCGGCTCGCGCTTCACCGCCCTGCGGCAGTTCGCACTCGAGGCGTGCACCGCCGGGTGCGACGCGCCGGGCGCCACGTGGACGCGCTTCTACACCTCGCCCGCCGACGCCTTCCCCAGCACCCTCCCGCGGCCCGTCGCGCCGACGCTGAACCTGCGCGAGTTCGACGTGCCCGACACGGAGGCCGCCGCCGTACGCCTGGTGACGCTGGAGAACCAGTGCACCGGCCAGGAGGCGTACGCCGGCCAGCAGACGGCGAGCACGACGGTCCTCACCGACTGCAAGGCGGGTTCCGATCGCGGCACGATCGTCCACGCCGCCGAGCTGCAGGTCTTCGGTGAGGCCCCGACACTGCCGCAGCAGCCCGGCGAACCCAACGGGACGGGGAGCGGGACGGGAAGCGGGACCGGGAGCGGGACGGGCACCGGCACGGGATCCGGGTCGGGCTCGACCGGGACCACCGGCACCACCGCGACCCCGGGCGCGACGCGGGTCCGCCCGACGGTCTCGCTCACGATCCGCCGCAAGCTCCAGACCGTGCGCAACCGCGCGCCGCGGCTGGTCGTCGCCGTCACCTCGTCGAGCGACCGCCCCGAGGCCGGCCGCCTGGTCGTGGTCGTCGACGGCCGGAAGTGGCGCACGACCCGCACCGCGACCGGCCGGGCGCGGCTGACCGTCACCCAGCGGCTGCTGCGTGGTCGCCACACCGTGCGCGTCCGCTTCCGCCCCGACGACCGTACGGCGTTCCGGCCCGCGCGCAGCCGCGTGCAGCGGATCGTCGTCACCGGTCGGTGATCGGACACCCCGGCGGGTGAGACCGGGTCCGCCACGGGTTGCGTCCGGTGCCCGACCTTCGAAAGTGTGGGGCCATGGTTGGACGCATACCCGTGATGGACGTCTCCCCCGTCGTCGACCTGGGCCGGCTCTCGGCCAAGGCCACGGTCGGCGAGCCGATGCCGGTCCGGGCGAGCGTGTTCCGGGAGGGGCACGACCAGCTCGGCGCGGAGGTCGTCGCCATCGATCCGGCCGGCCAGCGGCGCGCACCCGTGCGCATGCACCCCTACGGCGAGGAGCCCAACCGCTACGTCGCCCACGTCACCCCCGACACCGAGGGTGAGTGGACCTTCGAGATCCAGACGTGGTCCGACCCGATCGCCACCTGGCAGCACGACGCCGGCATCAAGATCCCCGCGGGCGTCGACGTCGAGCTGATGTTCACCGAGGCCAGGCTCCTGCTCGAGCGGGTCGCCGCCGCCACCGGCGACGACGCGCTCGACCCGGCCGACGGCGCCGTGGTCGCCGGCGCCGTCAAGGCCGCCGCCGACACCAGCCGTCCGGTCGCCGCACGGCTGGCCGCGCTGCAGGATCCCGGGCTCGACGCGATCCTGCTGGCGCATCCGCTGCGCGAGCTCATGACCGTGACCGGTCCGTTCCGGTTCCGCGCCGACCGGGTGCGGGCGCTCTTCGGCAGCTGGTACGAGTTCTTCCCCCGTTCCGAGGGCGCCACCAAGGACCCCAAGACGGGGAAGGTCACCAGCGGCACCTTCCGCACCGCGGCCGAGCGCCTCGACGCGGTCGCGCACATGGGCTTCGACGTGATCTACCTGCCGCCGATCCACCCCATCGGCGAGGTGAACCGCAAGGGGCCCAACAACACGCTCACCCCGGGTCCCGACGACACCGGCTCGCCATGGGCGATCGGCAGCAAGGACGGCGGCCACGACGCGATCCACCCGGACCTCGGCACGTTCGAGGACTTCGACGCCTTCGTCGCGCGCGCCACGGAGCTCGGCCTCGAGGTCGCGCTCGACCTCGCCCTGCAGGCCGCGCCCGACCACCCGTGGGTGACGACCCACCCGCAGTTCTTCACCACCCGCGCCGACGGCACGATCGCCTACGCGGAGAACCCGCCGAAGAAGTACCAGGACATCTACCCGATCAACTTCGACAACGAC
>CAZDAO010000281.1:0-5307 GCA_964503015.1 uncultured Nocardioides sp.
GTCGCGGCGGCGACCGCCGTCACGCCGGCGGTGGCCGACGAGTCGCACACCCAGGTCATGCCGGTCCCCTCGCCGGCGTCCCCGCCGCCCGCCCAGCCGCAGGCGCCGCCGGTGCCGGTCGGTCCCACCCCGCGCCGACGTCGTACCCCGTGGGCCACGATCATCGGCCTGGTCGCCGTCGCCGCGGCGGTGGCGCTCGCCGTCTGGCTCGGCTCCCGCGCGGACGAGCCGGCCGACGACGCGCCGACCACTCCGGAGCAGAGCGAGACCACCCGGACGCCGAGCCCGACCCGTACCCCCACCCGGAACCCGACGGAGACCCCCACGGAGACCCCGACCGAGACTCCGACCGAGACGCCCACGGAGACTCCGACCGAGACCCCCACGGAGACTCCGACCGAGACCCCCACGGAGACCCCCACCGAGACCCCCACGGAGACCCCCACCGAGACCCCCACGGAGACGCCGTCGACACCCGCGGCCAGCCCGGCGCAGACCCCGACCCAGACGACCAGCCCCAGCGGCGCCGCCTCTCCCAGCGCCTCTCCCAGCGCCGCCGCCCCGCCGACCAGCACCCCCGACCGGAAGGACGAGGACCGATGAGCCAGTCCGAGCCGACACTGATCGGCGGCCGCTACGAGCTCGGGGAGCTCCTGGGGCGAGGCGGCATGGCCGAGGTCCGCAAGGGACGGGACCTCCGGCTGGGACGCACGGTCGCGGTCAAGCGGCTGCGCACGGACCTCGCCAGCGACGCGACGTTCCAGGCCCGCTTCCGGCGCGAGGCGCAGTCGTCGGCCTCGCTCAACCATCCCGCGATCGTGTCGACCTACGACACCGGCGAGGAGATGGCCAGCGACGGCTCGGGCGTGGCGCAGCCTTACATCGTCATGGAGTGTGTGGAGGGCCGCACCCTGCGCGACATCCTGCGCGAGGGCCGCAAGATCCTGCCGGAGCGCGCGCTCGAGATCACCGCGGGCGTGCTGTCCGCGCTCGACTACAGCCACCGCGCGGGGATCATCCACCGCGACATCAAGCCCGGCAACGTGATGCTCACGCCGTCGGGCGACGTCAAGGTGATGGACTTCGGCATCGCGCGCGCGATCTCCGACGCGTCGTCGACGATGACGCAGACCGCCGCCGTGGTCGGCACCGCCCAGTACCTCTCCCCGGAGCAGGCCCGCGGCGAGACCGTCGACTCGCGCTCCGACGTCTACTCCACCGGCTGCCTGCTCTACGAGCTCCTCACCGGCCGCCCGCCCTTCATCGGCGACAGCCCGGTCGCCGTCGCCTACCAGCACGTCCGCGAGCCCGCATCTCCGCCGTCCGACCTCGACGACCAGCTCGACCCCGAGATCGACGCCATCGTGATGAAGTCGCTCGCCAAGCGGGTCGAGGACCGCTACCAGAGCGCCGCGGCGATGAAGGCCGACATCGAGCGCTACCTCGCCGGCCACCCGATCCAGGCGCCGGCCGTGGTGCCGCCGCCGGAGGAGACCCAGTACGTCCCGCCCGTGCCGCCGGGCGAGTCGACCGCCACGCTCGCGGCCGGGTCGCCCCCGCCGCGTCGCGACGAGCCGTCGCGGAGCCGGGCCGGGTGGTGGTTCCTCGCCGGCCTGCTGGTGGTCGGGCTCCTCGCCCTCGGCGCCTACCTCCTCAACGACGTGCTGTTCGACGACGCCCCCGAGCGCGACCCCGTGCCCAACCTCGTCGGCATGACCGAGGACGAGGCGCGCCTGGCGATCGTCGACGCCGGCTTCTCCGTCGGCCGGGTCGGCCGGGAGCCCTCCGACACGGTGGCCGCCGACCTGGTGATCAGCCAGGACCCCGCGCGCGACACCTACCGCGATCCCGGAGACTCGATCAGCTTCGTCCTCTCCACCGGCAAGCCCGAGGTGGAGGTGCCCTACGTCGTCGGCAACCTGCGCAAGGAGGCCCGGCAGACGCTTGTCGCGGCAGGGCTGAAGGTGAAGTTCACCGAGGAGGACTCCGACGAGGACCGCTACCAGGTCCTGCGCACCGAGCCTGCTGCCGGCACCTCCGTGGCCGAGGGCACCACCGTGACGGTCTTCTACTCCGACGGGCCGGAGAAGGTGCCGGACGTCCGCGGGCTCAAGCAGGGCCAGGCCGAGCGGACCATCCGCGAGGCGGGCTTCGTGCCCGACGTGCGCGTCGACGCCACGTCGACCGAGCCGAAGGGCACGGTGGTCGACCAGATCCCGGTGGGCGGCACGGCCGACCAGGACAGCACCGTGACGATCTTCGTCTCCGCCTACGAGGAGCCGGAGACCCCGACCGAGACACCGACCGAGACCCCGACGCTCCCGACCGAGACGCCGACCACCCCGACGCCGCCGACGGAGAGCCCGACCACGCCGCCGCCCACGGGCTGAACGGCGCCCGTCACCAGACCGTCAGCCGGCGTCCGACATCGGGGTCGCGTAGGTGAGGTCGAGCAGGCCGGAGTACGCCGGCGCGGTGGCCGAGTCGAGCGCACTCATCTCCCACGAGACGCCCCCGCCGGGGATGAGGGTGTAGTCGCGGTAGGTCGCCAGGATCGGATCGGTGGTCAGCTCAGCCTCGAGGGCGGCCGGGTCGCCGATGCCGACGATGACGTACGGCGGCGAGTAGGGGATGCCGTGCAGCGTGACCTGGTTGCCTTCGCACTTGATGCCGGTGGTGGAGACGAGCCGCTGGCCCTGGATGGTGACCGCGACCGCGCCGGCGTTCCACATCGCGTTGGCCACCGCCTGGATGTCCTGCTGGTGCACCACGAGGTCGTTGGGGTCGCCCTCGTAGGCGAGCCGCGCCTCCTCGGTGGCGTCGTCGAGCGTCACCTGCACGGCGGGACCGGTCTTCTCGGTGAGGCCGGCGGGATCCACCAGCGTGCCGATCTCCTCCTGCACGCGCGACACCGACCGGTCGCCCAGCTCGGCACTGAGCGCCTCCACCTCGGAGGCGAGCTCGGCCGCCTCGACGGTGAGGTCGCCGGCCTCGGCGCGCTCGGCGCGCACCACGGAGGCGAGGTCGGTGAGCCGGCCGGCGCGCAGGTCGAGGCCGTCGCTCTGCTCCGCGCTGACCGCGAAGAGGGCCCCGCTCAGCAGCACCATCAGCGGTGTCGCCATCCGCCAGACGCGTCGGCGTCCGGGGGACGAGTGGGGCGGCGGGGGCATGGCGACTACGCTAACCCCCCGGCGGGCGCCGCGCGTCCTCCCGGAGCGTGCCAGCACGCCGACGAAGCCAGCCGAGACCCAGGAGCAGCAGTGTCGAAGTCCACGACGGTCGTCCCTTCGGAGAAGAACAGCCTCTTCTCCGTCAGGTTCGTGATCGCCCTGCTGCTGATCGTGGCCGGCATCGCCTGGCTGGCCTACTACTACGTCGGTCCTCGCGGCAACCCGCTCGCCTTCCCGCCGGTCGAGGGCAACCCCCAGGCCATCGCCGACCTGGGCAGGTGGAACTACGCCATCGGCTTCGGTGTGCTGATGCTGGGCCTGATGGTGTCCGCGCACCCCTCGACCCCGCTGGGCCGCGGACGCGGTGTCGTGGCGGCCATGCTGGCCTGCTTCCTGATCGGGTTGCTCTGGATCTGCACCTTCTACGTCTTCTCCGACGACCTCTCCAAGTTGTGGATCTTCAACGACCTCGGCCAGTGGAACCTCGTCGTCGGCATCGCGTTCATGGCGGTCGGGTTCAGCTTCGCGACCAAGTGGGAGTAGGTTCTCCCTCGCACCGGCCGATCGGCTGAGGCCGGTCACACCATTTCGTCGCCTCGAGCGGTGAGTGAGGCGCCTTCCTGGGGAAGGGGAGGCGTCTCTCTCACCGCTCGAGTCGATTTCGCGGGCGACGTGTCAGGCTCTCGCTGAACATGTCAGGCCGTGCACGGGCCGACACGTTCAGTGATCCCCGGCCAGCCGGGGATCACTGGACGGACGAGCGCGATTTCCACACTGTGGAGAACCCCTGTGGATGAATTACACCGGTGTAGTTGTCCACAGTTGTGTGCACACCTGTGGGCGAACCGGCGGCCTGGGGCGCCCGATCGCCGGTGCGCCGTACGAGTGCACAACACCGCCGATCCGTCATCCGAACGCGCGTCCATGGGTGCCGATCCGGATGACGCACCGCCAGGACCGCCGCGTACGTCATCGAGACCCGCACCGATACCTGCCGGATCGCATGACGGACCCCCAGGTCCCGCGGCGGGAGGCGACGGTGAGCGGTGCGCGACCGGGCGTCAGGTGAGGGCGGCGACCCGCACCAGGGCGAGGAAGAGCAGCACGAACGTGACGAGGGCCAGACCGCCCCACTGGATCGCGGTGCGACGCTGCTTTGGGGCGTAGGCGATGATCGCCGCTGCCGCGGCGCCGCCGAGGAAGCCACCGAGGTGGCCCTGCCAGGAGATCATCTGCCAGCCGACGACGGTGATCACAGCGCCGAGCACCAGGTTCTGCACGAGCCACTGCGAGTTGAGCCGGGCCTTGGTGGCGGTCACGAGGAGAGCGCCGAGGAGGCCGAAGAGCGCGCCCGACGCACCGACGGTGCTGCCGGTGGAGTCCGAGAGCCACAGGACCATCACCGACCCCGCCAGCGCGCTCACGACGTAGACCGCCAGGAAGCGCGCCCGGCCCACGATGCCCTCGAGCGCCGGGCCGAAGAGAAACAGCGCGAACATGTTCATCGCGATGTGCCAGATCTCGATGTGGGTGAACGCGCTGGTGATCACCTGCCACCAGGCGCCGTCGGCCACGCCGGCCTGCCACAGTCCGTCACCGCGGGTGCCGGCCTCGCAGAGCGCGGAGGAGCGGACGGACGGGTAGTACTGCCCCGGCGCCGACTCCGAGATGCAACGGCCCGTCGGGGACAGCGCGAGCACGTCGGACAGCCGCGACCGCGCCCCACCCGTGGCGGTGATCGCCAGCCAGACGACCGCGTTGATCGCGATCAGGACGTACGACGTCAGCCGCGGGTCGGCGCTGCGCTCGCCGCCGTACATGGCGCGGTTCTGGCGGCTGTTGCGGTTGGCCTCCTGCACGCACTGCGGGCAGTGGAAGCCCACGGCCGCGTCGCGCATGCAGTCGGGGCAGATCGGCCGGTCGCAGCGCTGGCAGCGGATCCAGGTCTCGCGATCGGGGTGCCGGTAGCAGGTCGGCACCCCGGTCGCGGCCGGGTCCCCGGAGGGCTGGGTCATCTCGTCGGTCGGGTGGGTCGGGTGGTGCGCGCCGTCAGCGCTCGATGGTGACGGACTCGATGACCACCGCGTCCTGCGGGCGGTCCATCGCACCGGTGGGGCTGGTGGCGATCGCGTCGACG
>CAZDAO010000282.1:0-5304 GCA_964503015.1 uncultured Nocardioides sp.
AGAACGAGGTGGTGAACGCCGACTCGTCCTGCAGCAGGTCGTCCGGCAGGTCGACCGTGTTGGCGTTGCTGCCCCCCGGGAGGTCGAGGGCGCTGCCGTCGATCCCGCTGCTGCTCCAGCCGGTGGTGCCGGTGAGCGTCGCCGGTCCGACCGTGCCGTCGGTGCCGGTGTTGGCCGCCGACGTGCCGGTGCCCTCCTCGAACTCGTAGTGGACGGGAACGTCGGAGGCCCCGGCCGCAGTGGCCACCACCACCAGGTCGTCGAGGACGACGTTGGCGGGGCCTCCTCCTCCCGTGACGGTCAGGGGCATCCGCCGCGCGTCGGCGGTGAAGGTGCCCGTGTAGGTGCCGAACGCGTTCTGCGACGACAGGTCGGTGCCGGCCGACAGGGTGGCCGACAGGCCCCCGATCGACAGGCTGGCGGTGCCGGGTGCGGTGCCGGTCGACCGGCTGTCACGGGCGTAGCGGATCGAGAGGCGGTACTCCCTGCCGACGTCGAGGCCACGGACGGTCCGGGTCAGGTCACCGTCGGCGCCCACCGCGAGGTGGTAGCCGGTGAGCCCGAGGCCGCCCATGCTCGGCTGCGCCGCCCGGATGAGCTGCACCTGCGAGTCGACCTCCCACGGGGACATGCGGCCGTCGCCCGGCGCCACGTCGAAGCTGGCCGGCACGTTGTTGGACTGCCAGCCGACCGGCAGTCGCGGGTACTCGAACTGGTCCACCACCTTCGGCGCGGGCGAGTCCATCCGCACCGTCGGGTCGACCTGCACGATGTCGGCGACCGAAGGGGTGCCGTCCTCGTCCCACAGGAACACCATGTAGGCGCCGGGCGGCGCGAGGTTGGCGTTGGCGGGCGAGGTGATCGTGACGGTGCCGCCCGACTGGGTGAAGGACAGGTCCTGGAAGTTCTGGTCGTTGTTGAACCCGTGCGTCACGGACCCGTTGCGGACCAGAGTGACGCGGTCGATGGTGCTGTCGGACGTCACCGTGAAGGTGCCGTCGTAGCCCACCTTCTTCGGAACGTCGGTGATCACCGGGCGCGTCGCCGGCTCGTCGCCGTCGAAGAGGTAGGCCGGCGAGTAGAACTCCACGTCGGTGTAGTTGCGCGGGCCGGGCGTCCCGCCGCCACCCACCATGATCCGGCCGTCGGGCAGGAGCAGCGCGATCGAGTGGTAGAGCCGGGCGTGCTCGTAGGGCACCTCCACCACGGTCCACTCGCCGGTGTCGGGATTCCAGATCTCGGCGTTGGTGACGTAGCCGCCGTTGCCGTTGTTCTCGCGCGAGCCGCCGGTGACGATGACGTTGCCGTCGGGCATGACGGTGGAGGTGGCCCAGTGCCGGGCGTACGTCATGGGCTGCGTCGCGGCGACGACCGGGTCGGCCGTGCCGCCCGAGATGTCGACCGTGATGCCGGCGCGGGCGCCGGCGGCGCCGCCACCGTTGGACCACGTGCCACCGCCGACCTGGAGGATCTTGCCGGGGCGGTACATCGTGGCGGTCGAGGTCGCGCCGACCGGGTTGCCGAGCGCGCCCTGGTTGCCGGTGCCGGCCCCGAGGGTGCCGCGCAGCGTGATCGCACCGTCACCCGAGGGGTCGAGCTCGAACATCTGGGTGCCCGAGATGTTGAAGATGTTGCCGTTGGTCGGGGCGACGAAGGCCCGCGGGTACCACCAGCGGTTCTCGTCGGGCTGGCCGTTCTGCCCGTCGCCGTAGGCCGCCGCACTGGTCGCGCCGGTCAGCAGCTTCCACGAGCTGCCCTGGCCGGGGGTGTAGATCTCCGGCGTCAGCACACCGGGTCCGTTCGGGCCACCCTTGAGCGCGCCGCCCTGCACGACGACGGAGCCGTCGGGCGTGGTGGTGCCGGTGGGGTACCAGCGCGGGAAGTTCATCGGGGCTTCGTTGCGCAGGCCCGAGTTGGTCGTGTAGCTGGTGACGCCGATGGCCGAGTCGTTCGGGGAGTTGCCGCCGAGGCCGTCGTCACCGCCGACCGTCATCGTCGAGCGCCGGTGCGGCATCTGCACCTGCATGGAGCAGAACAGGTCGGTGTAGGTGGCGTTGGGGATCACGCCGGAGACGAGGTTGCCGACCGTGCGGACCACCTTCGGGTCCCAGACGTCGATCTCCATCTGGCCGCCCTGCGTCACGCAGTCGTTGCCGCCCCAGTTGTAGGGGTTCTGGTCGGTGCAGCCCGAGGACACCGAGCCGAAGGACTGGACCTTGCCGTCGGAGGTGAGGGCCGCGTTGATCGGGACCAGTGGCCACGGCGTGACGTCGCCCCACGAGCCCTGCTCGTCCTTGGCGGGCGGCGAGCAGTCGGCCGGGAGCAGGCCCGAGGAGAAGGCGATGCCGTTGCGCAGGTGGGCGCGCACGAAGTCGTCGGCCTGGTTGTCGCCGGCGTTGCCGCCGTCATCGGCCGCGGTGTAGGCCGAGGCATGGTGGCCCAGCGAGGAGTACCAGGACCGACCCGCGTCGATGTCCTGGCACCAGGTCACGGGGTGGGTGGTGCCCTCCTCGCCCACCTCGGTGCCGGCCGGGAAGGACGACTCGTCGACCGTCACGAGCGTGCGCACGCCCTCGGACGGGTTGACGTCCCACTCGTACCACTCGTCGGTGTAGGACAGCGGTGACGGCAGGCCCGCGGTCAGCGGGTGCGAGCCGTCGCTGACGGTGACGGTGCCGCGCTGGCCACCGGCCGGCTCGGGGTGGCCGGTCGCGGCGGCGCCGACGAGGCGGCGGTAGAAGGGGTTCACGTCGTGCTCGGTCTGGTCGGGCGACCAGGCGGTGTAGTGGATGCCCACGAAGCCGCCACCGCCGCGGATGTAGGCCTCGAGCGCCGCCCGCTGCTCGGTGTTGAACAGCACGCCGGCCGTGTGGGCGAAGACCAGGACGTCCTTGGTGGCCAGGTTCTCCGGGGTGAACGCGGTCGCGCTCGTGGTCTCCTGGATGTCGGCCGTGGCCTGCGCCTGCGCACCGTCGTCGTCGAGACCGTGCTCGACCGCGAGCGAGTTGGACAGCTCACGAACGGCGGCGCGGGTGTTGGCCACCGAGCCGTGCACCCCGTCGCCGCTGGAGAACAGCAGCACCCGGAGGACGTCGTCGTCGGCGGCGGCCGCGGCGGCGGGGGTGGAGGAGGCCACGGAGAGCGGGGCCGCGATCGCGAGGGCGACCGAGGCGGCCACGAGGTGGGTCGTGGCGCGGCGGAGGCGCCGGGAGCGGCGCCGTCGTACGGACAGAAGAGACATCGACGTTTCCCTAGGGCTCGGCGGGGCGGAGCTCGGCGGGCGACGGGTGCGGTCAGCGCTCACGGAGACGACAGCGAACGTATGACGGACATCACACAGAGTCAAGAACTCTGTCCAGAATCATGAACATCTGGACTGATTCGTTCAGATACATGAAAACAGGTCTGGGTGGCCGGTCCCCCGCACGGGGCCGGACCACCCAGACCTGGTCCGGGGGTGATGAGGAGCGTCGTTCAGCGGCGCACGCGTGCGCTGCCGCCTCCGGCGAGCGCCCGTACCTCCGCAGCGGTCGCCATCGAGGTGTCTCCGGGCGTCGTCATGGCCAGCGCACCGTGAGCGGCGCCGAGCTCGAGGCACTGCTGGAGGGGCTCCCCCGCCAGCAGGCCGTAGACGAGCCCCGAGGCGAACCCGTCGCCACCTCCGACGCGGTCGTAGATGCCGAGGTGGTCGCGTGGCGCCGAGGCCAGCACGCCGGTCTCCGGGGACCACGCGATGGCCTGCCAGTCGTTGTCGCTGGCCGTGTGGACGGTCCGCAGGGTCGTCGCGATGACCTTGAACCACGGCATCTTCTCCGCGACGGTGCCGACCATGGCCTCGAAGCTGTCCATGGGCAGCGTGCTGAGGGTCTCGTCGACGTGGGCGACCTCGAAGCCGAGGGCGGCGGTGAAGTCCTCCTCGTTGCCGATCATCACGTCGACGTGCTCCGCGAGCCGGGTGTTGACGTCGCGGGCGCGCTCGGTGCCGCCGATGCCGGCCCACAGGCTGGGGCGGTAGTTGAGGTCGAAGGACACGACTGTGCCGTGCTTCTGCGCTGCCGCCATCGCCTCCTCGGCCACCGCCGCGGCGTTCTCCGACAGCGCGGCGTAGATGCCGCCGGTGTGCAGCCAGCGGACACCGCGGCGGCCGAACAGGTCGTCCCAGTCCACGGTGCCGGGCGCCAGCTGCGCGATGGCGGTGTTGGCCCGGTCGGACACCCCGACCGCGCCGCGCACGCCGAAACCGCGCTCGGTGAAGTTCAGGCCGTTGCGCACGGTGCGCCCGATGCCGTCGTACGACGCCCAGCGGATCAGCGAGGTGTCCACGCCGCCCTGCATGATCAGGTTCTCGACGAGGTGGCCGATCTCGTTGTCGGCGAGCGCGGTGACGACGCCGGCGCGCAGCCCGAACACCTTCCTCATGCCGCGGGCGACGTTGTACTCGCCGCCACCCTCCCACGCCTCGAACCGGCGGGCGGTGCGGATCCGCCCCTCCCCCGGGTCGAGGCGCAGCATCACCTCCCCGAGCGCGACGATGTCGAGCTCGCACTCCTCGGCCGGACGTGTCTCGATGGTCATGCGGGGGCTCCTCGGAGTTCGGGCTGCGGCGAGTCGTGGACGTGAAGAGCGGTGGCGGCGGCACAGCGGCTGGCGACCTCGTCCCAGCGCTCCGCCGCGAGGAGGTCGCCGGCGACCATCCAGCTGCCGCCGACGGCAGCGACGGACGGGTGCGCGAGGTAGGCCGGGGCGGTGTCGACGGTGATGCCGCCGGTCGGCACGAACCGCACCTGCGGGAACGCAGCGGCCAGGGCCTTGATGGTCGGCAGTCCTCCGTTGGCCTCGGCCGGGAAGAACTTCACGGTGTCGAGACCGAGGTCGAGGGCCTGCATGATCTCGCTGGGAGTGCTGACCCCAGGGACGACCGGCACGCCGACGTCCTGGCAGCGGCGTACGACGGCGGCGCTGAGGCCGGGCGAGACCACGAACCGTGCCCCCGCCTCGACCGCCTCGTCGACCTGACGGTCGGTGAGGACGGTGCCGGCGCCGACGACCAGGTCGCCGTTGGCGGCCAGCCGGCGCAGGACCGCCGCAGCAGCAGGCGTGCGGAACGTCGCCTCGGCGACGGGCAGCCCGCCCTCGACCAGGGCGGCCCCCAGCGCGTCGGCCCTGGCCGGATCGTCCAGGACGACCACCGGGACGATCCGGTGGCCGCCGAGGACGTCCGTGGGGCTCGCGGTGGCCGGAGCGCTCGGAGCGCTCACCGGAGCTCGGCGATGACGGTCTTGAGCTCGGTGTAGTCGTCGAGCC
>CAZDAO010000283.1:0-5296 GCA_964503015.1 uncultured Nocardioides sp.
GCGCCGGTCGGCGGCACGGCGCATCTGCGCCTGCATCTTGTCGAGAGCGAGGTCGAGGGCACCCATCTTGTCCTCGGCCGCCGCCTCGGCGCGGATCACCGGTCCCTTGGAGAAGGCGGTGAGCTCGACCTTGACCGACCGGTCGTGCTGGCGAGGGTTCCGCTCCAGCTCCACCTCCACCTGGACGCGCATGATCCGGTGATCGTGCTTCTCCAGACGGGTGAGCTTCTCCGAGACATGTTCGCGGAAGCGATCGGACACCTCGCAGTGCCGTCCCGTGACCACAACCTCCATGTGAACCTCCTCAACCAGTGAGCGGCCGCACCCTTCCATGGGCCGCGGCGCCGTGCGCCGGGGCAGGGTGGGATGGAGTCCGCCCGGCCGACCTGGTCTTCGACCCCACAACCGCCTGCTGAAGCGTTCGCAACTTCTCCGTCACTACTGGCCTTCTCCCGGCGTCCGGCACATCTGGTGCCGGGACCGAGGCAGGACTTACTTCTAAGCCGCACCGTGATCGTCCGGCGGGCGCCGCGTGGGACGCAGTGCCCGTGGACTTACGTGGACCGTTTCGCCTGCGACTGGCATCGGCTTGCCACGGGACGGGCCGAGCGCCGCACCTGACGGTGCCGCGCGCACCCCTGTCCGTGACGCAACCACGGACCCGGGCGGACTCCATGACAAGACGCTAGCCCCTCATCGGCTCCGAACCAACAGCAGGGTCACCTGACGGTCGACCTCCGGCGCGTCGCTGCGACGGCGGCGATCGCGACGGGTGCGAGGCCGACCGCCTCCAGCGCACGCTGGGCCTCGCGAGCGGTCGCGCCGGTGGTCACGACGTCGTCGCAGACCACGACGTACGCCGCCCGGTGGCGGCGCGCCAACCGGCCCAGGAGGGGGGCCGGGCAGTGCATCGACAGGTGCACGTTGGCGGCCCGGCCGCGGGCGTCGAGGCCCGCCTGGTCGGCCGCCCCCCGCGAGACGACCAGCGGTGCCACCACCACCTCGCGCGTACGTCGTACGTGCGCGGCGGCGCTCCGGACCAGCGCGGTGGTGGCCTCGTAGCCGCGCTGGCGACCGGCCCCGGGCCGGGACGGCACGGGGACGAGCAGCACCGGCGGCCCCGGCTCGAGCGTGGCGACCGCCGCGCGCACGGACACGGCGAGCAGCGCACCCAGCACCCGACGGTGGCTCCACTGGCCCCGGTCCTTGTGCCCCACGACGAGGGCTCGCACCGCACCCTCGTAGGTCTCGGTCGCCCACGGCGGCACCAGGCCGGCGGGGGTCGGCGTGGGCCACGCCGGCGAGGCCCGGTCGGAGAGCCCGGCCCGGCAGCCCGGGCAGAGCATCCGACCCGGCCGGTCGCAGCCCACGCACCGGCTGCCGAGGAACAGGTCGAGGGCCTCGTCGAGCACCGCGCCATCGCACCAGCCGCCGGGCGGCCGGGACAAGCGGTGCCGCGCGGCTGTGGAGGACCGGGCGGGTCGGCTCAGCCGGAGTAGGTGAGCGAGGACAGGCCCCGCGGCAGGTCCGGGACGGAACGCTCGGGGCGGGTGAGGTCGACCACGGTGCGCCCGGCGACGCCGTAGACCTCGCTGAGGTCGACGGGCGAGGAGACGAGCCGGCGGATGCGTTCGCGGAGCCGGATCGCGCCGCCGCCGGAGATCTCGCCGGGAGCGCCGTCGACCGACAGCGTGCGCACCTGGGAGAAGTCGTCGGCGATGCTCAGGACCGAGACGGTGGTGGGTGAGCGCCACCCGATGTCGCGGACCCGTGGGCTGTCCTCGGGCGGCCGCGGCAGGGTCTGCAGCGGCGTGAAGCCGACGACGCCTCCCGCGTCGTCGTGACGGATCCGGCTCGACACCACCCGGTCGGCCGTGCGCCCGCGGACGACCGCGACCAGGCGGCTGCCGTCGCGGGAGACCAGCAGCTTGTCCACGCGGCGCCCGCTCACGCCGGGCACCTCGACCACGCGGGCGATGCCGTCGACGACGAGGACCACGCGGGCACGGCCCGCGCCCCGGTCGAGGACCCAGATGCGGTCGCGGTAGTCCCAGGCGGGCGGTGCGAGGTCCACGGCACCGCCGACCACTCCGGTGCTCTCGCCGTCGGGGGCCTCGGTGGGGGCGACGAACAGCTCCGACCCCGTGCCGGACACCGCCGCGACGCGCGATCCGTCGATGCTGACCCCGATCGAGCGGATGCCGAGGTCCTGCTGGCCGAACGGGCCGAGCGTCTCCTGGAAGGCACCGATCGCGCCGGACACCACCCGCGCCTGGTCGAGGGCGAAGAGGTCGCTCGTGGCGCGGGCCCCGTTGGGGTCGTAGCCACTGCCGACGCCGAGGTTCACCAGTGAGGAGCCGTCCTGGAAGCTGATGGCCTGCCCGCCGATGCTCAGCTGCACCGCGTTGATGCGCTCGTCCTGCTTCAGCGTCCAGACCAGCTGCGCCAGCATCCGATCGGCGGTGTCCTGGTCCACCGCGTCGGGATCGCCCGACAGCGCGACCTCGGCGATGCCGCCGCTGGTGATCGGGACGGACAGCCCCCGCGCGCCCGGGGGGAAGTAGCTGCGGAGGATCTCGGCTTCGTCGTCAGCGGGGGGCATGAGGAGGCCGCGCACCAGCGCGGAGGCGAACTGGTCGCCGCGCGGCACGAAGACCGGCTCGGGCACCAGCACCTCGGAGGTGGGGTCGAAGAAGTACAGCGAGACGCGTTCGTACCAGTCGTCGAACCACGAGTCGGGCACGATGAGCGCGTCGGGCACCTCGTCGATGCGCCACGCTCCGTCCTCCTGGACCAGCCCGAGGCTGAGGGTGCGGGAGGTTTGGGTGCGCTCCCAGGCGCCGCGGGCGTCGTACAGGTTGACGTCGGTCATCGGGATCCGGACGGCCAGGTCGCCGGACGCCGTGCCGAGCTCGGAGTAGGTGAGGATCTGCCGCTCGGGCTGCCAGTCCTCCGCCGCAGCGTCGGAGAGGAACTGCCGCGCCACGGTCGTCGAGACCGGGGTCGCGCGCATCGCCTCCAGGAAGCCGGCGACGATCTCCGGCGCCGTGGCACCCGACTGCGGCGGGCGCGGGTCGAAGGCGAAGCCCGGGAGCTCGTCGATCTCGGTCGACGCCTGGGGCTCCACGACCGGGCCCGCGCTGGGCATCTGCACGCAGCCGGCGAGCAGGGCGCAGGCGGCGGCCGCGACGAGCGCGCGCGTCGTAGGCGTCCTCATGCCGTCTCCCGGGCGTCGGCGGGGACGAGCGGGAGCGGCGAGTGGCGCAGCTGGTCGCCGAGGTGGCGCGGGAGCGTGAGGCGGAACTGGGCACCCTCGCCGGGACGCCCCCACGCCTGCAGCCAGCCGCCGTGCAGGTGGGTGTCCTCCAGCGAGATCGACAGCCCCAGCCCGGTGCCGCCGCTGGTGCGGGCGCGGGCCGGGTCGGCGCGCCAGAAGCGGTTGAACACCATGGCCGACTCCCCCGGTCCCAGCCCCACGCCGTGGTCGCGGACCGCGATCGCCGCGGACTGGCGGTCGGCGTCGACGAAGATCTCCACGTCGCGGGTCTCCGCATGGTCGATGGCGTTGGTGACCAGGTTGCGCACGATGCGCTCGACGCGGCGTACGTCGGCCTCGGCGATGCAGGGCACGCCCGGGTCGTGCACCACGACGCGCGTCGAACGCTGAGCCGCGAGCGCGGAGGTCATATCGGCCACCCGGTGGGCCACGTCGACGAGGTTGACGTCCTCGGTCTCCAGCACCGCGGCGCCCGCATCGAAGCGGCTGATCTCGAGCAGGTCGGCGAGCAGGGTCTCGAAGCGGTCGAGCTCCTTCTGGAGCAGCTCGGCGGCCCGGCCGGTGACGGGGTCGAGGAACGGCTTGGCGTCGTGGATCACGTCGCTGGCCATCCGGACGGTGGTGATCGGGGTGCGCAGCTCGTGCGAGACGTCGGAGACGAACCGGCGCTGCAGCCGGCTGAGCTCCTCCAGCTGGCGGATCTGCTTCTGCAGGTTGGAGGCCATCTGGTTGAACGAGGTGGCCAGGCGGGCGAGGTCGTCCTCACCGGTCACCCGCATCCGCTCCTGGAGCTGGCCGGCCGCCAACCGCTCGGCCACCCGACGGGCCATCCGGATCGGCGTCACCACCTGTCGGGTGACCAGCCAGGTCAGGCCGGCGACCAGCAGGAGGAGGGGCACGCCGGCAACCAGCATGGCGCGCGACACCAGGGCGAGCGTCTCGCCCTGCTCGTCCAGGGAGTAGAGGTAGTAGAGGGTGTAGGTGTTGCCGTCCGCCGGCAGCCGCACCTGGCTCCCCACGACGATCCCCGGACCTTCGGGCAGGCCCGGGATGTCACGGATCGTCCTGATGTCGGTGTAGGTCCAGGCGGTCGGCGAGGGCTCGTCGAAGGTGGCCTCGAGCTTCTCCGGGACGCTCGCCAGGTCGAGGCCCTGGGTGAACTTCGCGCCGCCGTCGGCCAGCCGGCTGCCCTCGCCGACGGGCGGGGACAGGATGACGGCGAAGCCGCGCGTCGACCCGCGGTTGATGATCGGCTCGACGAGGTCCTGCTGCTGGCGCGACTCGTCGACGTCGACGCCCAGGGTCGCCGCGAGCGCCTCGCGGGCGGCCTGGGTCTCGCCCTCGGCCTCCTGCACGACGGCCTCGACCCGGTGCTCGAGCAGCCCGTCACGGGTCTGCTGGATGAGGAACCAGCCGACGACACCGACGACCGCGGCGGAGAGCAGCACGGTGCTCACCACGACGCGTGCCTGCACGGACCGGCGCCAGAAGGCCGGCCCGTGGCGCAGGCTCGGGGGCAGCCGATCGAACAGGCTCAACGGGCCGCCCTAGGACTTGCCGGCCTTGTAGCCCACCCCGCGCACGGTCACCACGACCTCGGGGTTCTCGGGGTCGTGCTCCACCTTGGAGCGCAGGCGCTGGACGTGCACGTTGACCAGGCGGGTGTCCGCGCTGTGGCGGTAGCCCCAGACCTGCTCGAGCAGCACCTCGCGCGTGAACACCTGCCACGGCTTGCGCGCGAGGGCGACGAGGAGGTCGAACTCCAGCGGGGTCAGCGCGATCGCCTCGCCGTCGCGCCGGACGCTGTGGCCGGCGACGTCGATCTGGAGGTCGCCGATCTGCAGGGTCTCGGGCGTCGGCTCCTCCGCCCGACGGAGCCGGGTGCGGATGCGCGCCACCAGCTCCTTGGGCTTGAACGGCTTGACGACGTAGTCGTCGGCGCCGGATTCCAGGCCGACGACGACGTCGATCGTGTCGGTCTTGGCGGTCAGCATGACGATCGGCGTGCCCGACTCGGCC
>CAZDAO010000284.1:0-5273 GCA_964503015.1 uncultured Nocardioides sp.
CGGATCGCCGAGCGCGGCCTCGAGGACCGCGTCGAGATCCGGCTGCAGGACTACCGCGAGGTCCCCGAGCGCGACCACTTCGACGCCGTCGGCTCGCTGGAGATGGGCGAGCACGTCGGCGCCACCAACTACCCGACCTACGTGGAGGTGCTGCGGCGGGCGGTGAAGCCCGGTGGGCGGGTGCTGGTCCAGCAGATGTCGCGGCAGGGTGCTGGCGGCGGCAAGCACCCCGGCGGCGGGCCGTTCATCGAGTCGTTCATCGCACCCGACATGACGATGCGTCCCGTCGGGGAGACCGTCGCCCTCATCGAGGCCGGCGGGCTGGAGGTGCGTGACGTGCACGCCCTGCGCGAGCACTACGTGCTGACCGTGGCCGGCTGGCTGGCGAACTTCGAGGCCAACCTCCCCCGGCTGCGTGAGCTCGTCGGCGAGGAGGTGGTCCGCGTGTGGCGGCTCTACCTCGTCGGCGGCGCGCTCGCCTTCCGCGACGGGCGGATGGGCGTCGACCAGGTGCTGGCCGTGCGCGCGGGCTCCCCGCACACGCTTCCTCCCGTCCGGGGCTGGTGAGCACCGTGGTGCAGGTGCTGGCCGCGCTGCTCGCCGCCGCTGTCGTCATGGGGGCGACGGCGGCGGTGAGCCGGCGGCTCGACCGGGTCGCCGTGGTCGACGTGGCGTGGGGCCTCTCGTTCGTCGCCATGTCCGTGGTGCTGGCCCTGGCCTGGCCCGACGCCCACTCCTGGCTCCTCGCCGGGCTCGTCACGGCGTGGGGCGGCCGCCTGGCCTGGCACATCGGCCGCCGCTCGCGCGGCCACGGCGAGGACCCGCGCTACGAGAAGATGCTCGGCGGACCGGGCTGGTCCTCCGGTGCGGGGCGCGTGCTCGGCAAGGTGTTCCTGACCCAGGCGGTGGTCTCGTGGGTGATCGCCGCGCCGGTCCAGGCGGCGGCGATCGTCGACGTGCGCTGGTGGCCGGTCGTGTGGGTCGGCGTCGTCGTCTGGGCGGTCGGGGTCTTCTTCGAGGTCGTCGGCGACGCCCAGCTCGAGGCCTACAAGGCGCAGCCGCGGGAGTCGCGCCCGCGCATCCTCGACACCGGGCTGTGGGGCTGGAGCAGGCACCCGAACTACTTCGGCGACGCCTGCGTGTGGTGGGGCCTGTGGGTCGCCGGCGGGCTCGCGCTCGGGTGGCTGCCCGGCCTGCTCACGGTCTGGGCGCCCGCCGCGATGACGTACTTCGTGCGCAACGTGACCGGCGCCAGGCTCCTGGAGAAGACCATGTCGCAGCGTCCGGGGTGGGACGAGTACGCCGCCCGGGTGCCGCTGTTCTTCCCCCGCCCGCCCCGCGAATGACCGCCACCTGACCCTCGTCGGCTGACCCTCTTTGGGGATCCTCGCGCACCATGACGTTCGACCCTGTCCGGGCCCGCCCGGCTTCGGCACACTCGGTGCGTGGCGAGGGAGGAGGGGCTCGATGCTGCCGTCGCGGCCATGCGGGATGGCGACGAGGCGGCGCTGAGGCGCGTCTACCGCGCCGTGCAGCCGCCGCTGCTGCGCTACCTGACGGTCCTGGTCGGGGCGGCCGACGCCGAGGACGTCGCCAGCGAGGCCTGGGCGCAGGCCTTCCGCGACCTCGACCGGTTCGAGGGTGACGCCGACGGCTTCCGGGGGTGGATCACCACTATCGCGCGCCACCGTGCGCTGGACCACCTGCGGCACGCCCGCCGGCGCCCGACGTCGGCCCGTCCCGTCGAGGGGATGGTCGAGCTCCGCGACGTCGCCGACGTCGAGGGCGACACCCTCGGGCGGGTGCAGTCCGAGGCGGCGCTCGCGCTGATCGCCGCGCTCCCCCGTGACCAGGCCGAGGCCGTGATGCTCCGCACGGTCCTGGGCTTCGACGCCCCCACCGCGGCGCGGATCCTGGGCAAGAGCCCGGGAGCGGTCCGCGCCGCCACCCTGCGCGGGTTGCGGAAGCTGGAGAAGCAGATGTCCACGGAGGAGTAACACTTCGCAGTCCGGCGGCGCTGAGGGTATGAGATGACCAGGGGGACGGACGCCTGCGAGTGCGCGCACGGCTCCCGCGAGGAGGACCGATGACTCCCGGGTGACACCTGGAGGCGGCCGCGTTCCGCGGAGAGCCGCTCCCGCTCCCGTACGTCCCGACCGCCCCCGTCGGGAGTACGGACAACCCCCCGCATACGGCGGGAGACCGGCCTCCACAACGCGCACCGGCAGCGGCACGGCCCACTCACCCCACCCAGGGCCGTGCCGCTGTTGCGCGTAGCCTCGACGACGTGGACGCCGTCGACCGCGCCTTCGCGGCCCACCCGCGGGAGGGCTTCCTGCCGCGGGCGCTCCGGCGCCGCGCGTCGTACGACGGCCCGCTGCAGATCGCGGCCGGCCAGACCAGCTCCCAGCCGCGGACCGTCGCCGACATGCTGCGGCTCCTCGACGTGCGGACCGGCCAGCGGGTGCTCGACGTCGGCTCGGGCTCGGGGTGGACCACGGCGCTGCTCGCCCACCTCGTGGGACCGACCGGCGAGGTGCGGGGCGTGGAGCTGGAGCCGGAGCTGGTGCGCAACGGCTGCGACAACCTCGCCGCGACCGGTCAGCCGTGGGCGGCCATCACGGCTGCGACACCCGGCGTGCTCGGCGACCCCGCCGGGGCACCGTGGGACCGGATCCTCGTCTCCGCCGAGCCCGCCGAGCTGCCCGCCGAGCTGGTCGACCAGCTCGCCGGGGACGGCCGGATGGTGATCCCGGTGGCCGGCACGATGCTGCTGGTGACGAACCCGGGCGCCCGCGTCACCGAGCACGGGCGCTATCGCTTCGTGCCGCTGCGGTGAGCCTCAGGGCGCCGGCCGGACCACCTGTTCGGCGAGGGTCGCCGGCGCCTGGATGCAGTAGGAGTCGGTGAGCAGCTCGGCGAGCTCCTCCCAGTCGGTGTCGTCGTCGAGCAGCATGCCGATGGCGTTGCCGCCCCAGCCGGAGCGGAAGTAGGGGTCACCCATGTGCTCGAAGGCGGCGACCTCGTCGGGCTCGCCGCGGAAGGTGACCCGGAACAGCTGGTCCTCACCGCCGAAGACGTGCGCAACCGTGGCGCCGCCGACCCGCCAGCGGGTGCCGGTCCACGCCGGCTCCTGGCGGCACCGCGGGAGCGCGGACAGCACGCGGTCGATGCGCAGCACCCACTCCTCGGGCACGAGCGGTCGGTCGGCGAGGGCCACGGCGCAAGCCTGCCACTCGCCGCCGACACCGGTTAGGTTCATGCACATGAGCTACCCACCGGCGATCTACCACGGGGAGTCGGGCGAGGTCTCGGCGCGACTGGTGCGCGGCGACGGCGAGCCCGCGCTGGTCTACCCCAACGGCAACAAGGTCTTCCACCTCGCCCTCGGGTCCGGGACCGGTGGGACCTACGGCCTCTACCGCTGGGAGTTCGGCGGGCCGCCGAGCGGACCGGGTGCGCACTTCCACCGCACGATCACCGAGTCGTTCTACGTCCTCGAGGGCACCGTCACCATCTACGACGGGCGGGAGTGGGTGAAGTGCCGGTCCGGCGACTTCGTCCACGTGCCGGCCGGCGGGCTGCACGGCTTCCGCAACGAGGACGGCGCGGCCAAGATGCTGCTGCACTTCGCGCCGGGCGCCCCGCGCGAGCGCTACTTCGAGCAGCTCGCCGAGGGCACGGCCGACATGTCGGCCGAGGAGTACGACGCGTTCATGCGCGAGCACGACAACCACTGGGTGTGACGGTGGAGCTGTCCGCGCAGGAGGACACCAACCGCCGCATGCTCCGGGCCCGCGACGAGATGGACCGGCGCTACGCCGAGCCGCTCGACGTACCCCACCTGGCCGCGATCGCGCACCTGTCGCCCTCGCAGTTCGCCCGGGTCTTCAAGTCCGTCTACGGCGAGACGCCACACCGCTACCTCCAGCGCCGCCGGGTCGAGCGCGCGATGACGCTGCTGCGCCAGACCGACCGTCCGGTCACCGACGTGGCGTGGGACGTGGGCTTCGCCAGCCTCGGGACCTTCAGCCGGACGTTCAGCACCATCGTGGGGTGCTCGCCGACGGAGTTCCGCAACCAGCACGCGCCGGTGCACGTGCCGACCTGCTTCGTGGCGGCGTGGACACGACCGCGGGAGGGGGCACCGCCGTTGCCGCCGCAGACAGCGGTTTCGGAGAAGCGGGCGAGGTCGGAGGCTGGTTAGCGTCCTCGGCATGGACACCAACCACATCACCAGCCTCCACATCCGCAGCGTGCCCGTCCTCGACCAGGACGAGGCGCTCGACTTCTACACCTCGCACCTCGGCTTCGAGGTCCGCGACGACATCGACCTCGGCTTCATGCGCTGGCTCACCGTCGGCGTGCCCGGCCAGGACACCTCGCTGCTCCTCGAGCTCGTCGGCGGCCCGCAGCACGACGACGCCACCGCCGCCCAGGTGCGCGAGCTCGTCACCAAGGGCGCGCTGGGCGGGCTGTTCCTGCAGAGCAGCGACGTGCACGCCACCTACGCCGCCCTCGTCGACGCAGGCGTCGAGGTCACCCAGGAGCCCGTCGAGCAGCCCTACGGCACCGACTTCGGCATCCGCGACCCGTTCGGCAACCACATCCGGATCAGCCAGCCGAACGCCGCCTCCCCGCAGGAGGTCCAGGCGCAGTACGACGCCGCCCGCGCCTGATCCGCCCTCCGATCCGTCATACGTTCCCGAGCCGATACGTTCGGGAACGTATGACGCATGTCCGGCTCAGTAGGACTTCGGCAGTCCCAGGCTGTGCATCGCGACGAAGTTGAGGATCATCTCCCGGCTGACCGGGGCGATGCGGCCGGCGCGGGCCGCGACGAGCAGCCCGGCCATGCCGTACTCCTGCGTGATCCCGTTGCCGCCGTGGGTCTGGACCGCGGCGTCGACGGCGTGCACGGCGGCCTCGGCGGCGGCGTACTTGGCCATGTTGGCGGCCTCGCCGGCGGCCAGGTCGTCGCCGGCGTCGACGAGCGCGGAGGCCTTCTGCGTCATCAGCCGGGCGAGCTCGTTCTCGATGTGCGCCATCGCCAAGGGGTGGGCGATCGCCTGGTGGGAGCCGATGGGGGCCTTGAACACCGTGCGCTCCTGGGCGTACGCCGACGCCTTCGCGAGGGCGTGACGGGCGAGTCCGGTCGAGAAGGAGGCCGCCATGATCCGTTCGGGGTTGAGCCCGGCGAACAGCTGCACCAAGCCGCCGTCCTCGTCGCCGACCAGCGCGTCGGCCGGGAGCCGGACGTCGTCGATGAACAC
>CAZDAO010000285.1:0-1798 GCA_964503015.1 uncultured Nocardioides sp.
CGAGGACTTCTCGTGGAAGGGGATCCTCGACTTCACCACCTGCACCGAGTGCGGCCGCTGCCCGTCGCAGTGCCCGGCCTGGAACACCGAGAAGCCGCTCTCCCCCAAGCTGCTCATCACCAGCCTGCGCGACCACGCGTACGCCAAGCACGACGGCGTGGAGGCACACGCCGAGCGCGTGCTCGTCGGTGTCGGCTCCAAGGGCGAGTCCGCCGGCTCGGGCACCGACGTCCTCGACTACTTCTACAACCCCGCCGACGGCGACTTCGTCATCGACGAGGACGTGCTCTGGAGCTGCACCGCGTGCGGCGCCTGCGTCCAGCAGTGCCCCGTCGACATCGAGCACGTCGACCACATCATGGACATGCGGCGCTACCAGCTGCTCGTCGAGTCGAACTTCCCCGCCGAGCTCAACCAGCTGTTCAAGGGCCTGGAGAACAAGGGCAACCCGTGGAACATGTCGCCCTCCAGCCGGATGGACTGGGCCAAGGGCCTCGAGTTCGACGTCCCGGTCGTCGGTGAGGACCTCGAGTCGCTCGAGTCGGTCGACTGGCTGTTCTGGGTCGGCTGCGCCGGCGCCTACGAGGACCGCGCGAAGAAGACGACCCGCGCGGTCGCCGAGCTGCTCGACATCGCCGGGATCTCCTTCGGCGTGCTCGGCAACGGCGAGACCTGCACCGGCGACCCGGCCCGCCGCGCGGGCAACGAGTTCGTCTTCCAGGGCCTGGCCCAGCAGAACGTGGAGACCTTCAAGGAGTACAAGGTCAAGAAGGTCGTCTCGACCTGCGCCCACTGCTTCAACACGCTCAAGAACGAGTACAAGGACTTCGGCATCGAGCTCGAGGTCGTCCACCACACGCAGCTGCTCAACCGCCTCGTGCGGGAGGGGAAGCTGACACCGGTCAAGGAGGGTGCCGGCGCCGCGAAGCGCTCGATCACCTACCACGACCCGTGCTACCTCGGCCGCCACAACCAGGTCTACTCGCCGCCGCGCGAGCTGCTGCAGGTGCTGCCCGGCGCCGAGTACGTCGAGATGGAGCGCAACTCCGAGCGCTCCTTCTGCTGCGGCGCCGGTGGCGCCCGCATGTGGATGGAGGAGAACCTCGGCGAGCGGATCAACGTCAACCGCACCAAGGAGGCCGTCGGCACCGGCGCCGACCAGATCGCGGTCGGCTGCCCCTTCTGCCGGGTGATGCTCTCCGACGGCCTCACCGCCCAGCAGGCCAAGGGCGAGGCCCGCGAGGAGGTCGAGGTCCTCGACGTCGCGCAGATGCTCCTCGCGTCGGTGAAGGGCGAGCAGGCCACCAAGGCCGCGCCGTCCTCCACCGCCCCGTCCTCCACCGCCGCCCCTGCCGCCGCGGCCGCCACCGATGTGGCGACCAAGGACGAGCCCGAGGCCGGCGACGTCACCGTCACCGAGGACACGGTCACCGACACCGCCGACGCCGGCCCCGCCGCCAAGGCGTCGGGCGGGTCGTCGCTCTTCGACACCCCGGCCGACTCGGGCAGTTCGCTGTTCGACACCCCGGCGCCCGAGCCCGCCGCGGCCGAGCCCGCGACGTCCGGGGGGTCGCTGTTCGACACGCCCGCCCCGGAGCCCGAGGCCGCCACGCCCGCCCCGGCCGAGGCCGACGAGCCCGCCGAGACCGTCTCGGAGGAGACGGCTGCGAAGCCGGCCACGACGGACCTGGGTGCCGGCGGGTCCCTCTTCGACCTCGGTACGCCGTCGGAGCCCAAGGTCTCCCCGGCCGAGCCCGCTGAGTCGGCCGCACCTGCTCAGTCGGCCGCGCCTGCTGAG
>CAZDAO010000285.1:1898-5272 GCA_964503015.1 uncultured Nocardioides sp.
AGTCGGCCGCGCCTGCTGAGCCGGCCGAGTCCGCCGCCGAGGCGAAGCCCGCGGCCGACCTCGGGAGCGGCGGTTCGCTGTTCGACATCGCCGCCCCCGAGCCGGAGACCGCACCGGCCGCACCGGCCGAGGCGGCGGAGCCGCCGGCAGTCGAGGCCGAGGCAGCCACGCCGGCAGCGGCCGCACCCGCACCTGCGACCGAGGGCGAGGCAGCGCCGGACGCCGAGCCGACCGCAGCACCCGTGGCCAGCGCGACGACGTCGACGCCCACCACCGACGCCGACCTCTCGAGCCTGGGCTCCCTGTTCGACCTCGAGGCCCCGGCCACCGAGGCGGCGCCCGCGCCGGCAGTGGACGTTGAGTCTCCCAGCGACTCAGCTCCCAGCGAGGCCCCCGTCGACCTTGAGTCTCCCAGCGACTCAGCTCCCAGCGAGGCCCCCGTCGACCTTGAGTCTCCCAGCGACTCAGCTCCCAGCGAGGCGACCGACGCCCCTGTTGCGAGCGGTACGACCTCGACGCCGACGACCGATGTGGACATCAGCAGCATCGGGTCGCTCTTCGACATCGAGGCGCCGGCGACCACCGCGCCGGCTTCGGCCACCCCCGTGCCCGCCGCCGAGGCCGCACCGGAGCCCGAGGCCGCCGCTGGGCCGGAGCCCGCAGCCGGGCCCGAGGCGGCCACCGAGGTGGCGTCCGCCCCGGAGCCGCGGGCTGCGGCCGAGCCGGAGGAGGGGGAGGCACCCGGTGCACCGCCGAGCGGCGCCGACCTGAGCCAGGCGGCGACGTTCCGCGACCCGGAGGACACCCCGGCACCGACGGAGCCCGAGGCGCCCCCCGCCGCGGACCCGGACACCGTGCTCGACGCGGACGACGCGCCCACCGAGGCGCCCGCGGCCGAGTCGACCACGGACGAGGACGACGTACCCGCCGAGGACGAGCGGGCGGAAGAGTCCGAGACGAAGCCGGTGTCGCCGCCGACTGCGCCGTCCGACGCCCCGGGCCACTCGCCGCGCACGGACGCCGACATCGACGGAGCGAGCTCCCTCTTCGATCTCTGAGGCCCGACCGCCTGGCCCCTTGTCACGCCGGGTTGGTGCACCTACCCACCCCCATGCATGGGGTGCTACAGGCACCAACCCGGCGTTACATGCGTAGAGGGGCGGACGCAGAGCAGGGGTGACGTCATACCTGCCGCCATGTGATGTCACCAAACCATTGACATGACATCATGATGATGTCAGAATGATGCACATGGACATCACGCCGTACGTCGACACCCTCCGCCGCGATCTCGTCGCCGCGGCCGAGGCCGGCAGCGACGACCTCAAGCAGGCGGCCGAGCGCCTGGCGTACGCCTTGGACCCCAGCGCCCGCCTGGCGCTGATGGAGGCCATCTCCCACGCCGCCGCCGAGATCACCGCGGAGCTGCCCGAGGGCAGCGTCGACGTGCGCCTGGTCGGCCGCGAGCTCGACTTCGTGGTCGAGGTCGCCCCGCCGAGCGCGCTGCCGTCACCGCCACCGCCGCCGGCCCCGCCGGCGCCACCCGAGGAGGATGACGGCGACCTCGCCCGGATCACCCTCCGGATCCCGGAGGCGATCAAGGCCCGCGCCGAGGAGAAGGCGGCCGCGGCCGGCCAGAGCCTCAACACCTGGATGGTCGGTCTGGTCCGCAGCGCGACCAACGAGCACGCGATCAACGTCGACATCGACCTGAGCAGCGTCCCCTTCGTCGGCTACGACCCGTTCGCCGCCAACCGCAAGCAGGGCAACCGCCGGATGACCGGCTGGCTCTGACGCCCGGCCCCTGAGCTGGGGCCCACCACCCTCCCCGACCGACCGGACCGGCACCCCGCCGGCCCGTGGGCCGAGCACACCCACGACCAGACCCCGACCACACCGCGACCAGACCGGAGACACCGATGAGCAACCAGCTGGACCTCTCGTTCGACACCCCGGAGCCGATCGACCTCTACGTCGAGAACGGTCGCGGCACCGTCGACGTCACCGCCACCCACACCACCGAGACGACTGTGCGCATCACCGGCGAGCGCGCCGAGGAGTACGACGTCCGCGACCTGTCCGACGCGTCGGGGGCGCGCCGCATCGCGATCATCGCGCCGGAGCGCAGCGGCTTCCTGGGCAGGGACGCCCGCGCCGAGATCGTCGTCGAGGTCCCGGTCGCGAGCGGCCTGACCGCCAAGGTCGGCAGCAGCGACCTCGCGGTCCACGGCCGTGTCGACGACACCCACGTCGACACCGGCTCCGGCGACGTCTCGCTCGACGTCGTCGACGGCGAGACGGTCGTCCAGTCCGGTTCGGGCGATGTCGTCGCCGAGCACCTGGTCGGCGACGCCCGGATCAAGTCCGGCTCCGGCGACGTCCTCGTCCGCCGGGCGGACTCACGCCTTCTCGTGACCACTGGCAGCGGAGACGTCCGCGTCGAGACCTCCGGCGACGACCTCGCACTGAAGACCGGCTCGGGCGACGCCCTCGTGGGCACCCTCGACGGCGAGGCGGTCTTCACCACCGGCTCGGGAGACCTCACCGTCCGGCAGGCCGGCTCCGGGCGGCTCACCGCCAAGACCGCCAGCGGCGACGTCCGGATCGGCGTCGTGCCGGGGACCCCGGTGTGGACCGACATCCGCACCGCCAGCGGCCGCCTCGCCTCGGACCTGCCGGCCACCGGCGAGCCCGGCCCCGACCAGCCCTACCTCGAGGTGCGCGCCACGACCGCGTCGGGCGACGTCACCCTCCACCAGTCCTGATCCCGACCCGACAGCCACCGAGAGGAGGACGGCCATGTTCAACTCGCTCACCGAGATCGAGATCGTCGCCCGGCACCGCATCGCCGAGCGCGTGCAGTACTCCCCCCGCGCCCCCAAGCGGCGCTGACGCAGCACCACGCTCGGGCGTCGCCGGAGGCGACGGGTCCGGTCAGGACTTCATCGCCACCCCGCGACGCCAGTAGCCCATGAACGCCACTCGGCTGCGGTCGAAGCCGAGCTCGTTGACCAGGTGCCGGCGCAGGCCCGTCACGACCTTCGACTCCCCGGCGATCCAAGCGTAGGTCCCACCCACGCCGTCCAGGTCGTCGGGGACCTCCTCGCCGGAGGAGGAGTAGAACGGCGTCTCCCACAGGTCGGGGTCCACCTCGTCAGCGGCCACCTCGACCGTCGCGCCGGGGGTC
The DNA here is from genome assembly GCA_964503015.1 of uncultured Nocardioides sp. GTDB lineage: Bacteria > Actinomycetota > Actinomycetes > Propionibacteriales > Nocardioidaceae > Nocardioides. Next base: position 5,086 of record CAZDAO010000285.1, read on the forward strand.
CCCAGGTGGGCCACGACGGCGTCGTGCAGACCGACGCCGAGCTCCTCGCCCTCGCGAGCCAGCCACACCACCTCGACCCCGGCCGGACGGCGTACGTCCTGGACGTCCGCGGCCAGCGGCACCTCGAGGAACGCCGTGCCGCGGGCGTCGTCGGGCAGCTGCTCGAGGATCGAGCAGATCGCCGGCA
>CAZDAO010000286.1:0-5266 GCA_964503015.1 uncultured Nocardioides sp.
CCTGCTCCTCGAGTGGCGCCGCGCTGGCCACCGGTGGGAGGGCCGGGTCGTCTACGTGGCGCAGCTGCGGCCTGGGCGCTGGGCCACGGTCGAGGAGTGGGTTCCGGCCGCGCTGCTCAGCACCGAGTGAGTGATGTCGTGTCTGCCAACCCGCCGAAGAACGACGCGTGGCGACCGTACGCCGACGTGCGGTTCGTCCTGATACACAACGCCGGGCGCCTCAAGCCGTCCCGCGGGCTCATCCTCGACTGGAAGCGCGACGGCCGACACTGGGAGGCCCTGGTGGTCTGGCACGACGACGCCTCTCTCAAGCCCGTGGTCAAGATGGACTGGCTCCGCATCGACCAGCTCATACCGGTGCCTGTCGACCCGAACTGGACCGCGCCGGACCGCTAGCGACCAGGCTGAGCTGTGCGGTCGGCGCAGACGAGCTCGGAGGCGGCGGCCCGGGGATGGTTGATGAGAATCGTGGTCGTCAGGAACGCCAGGCGCCGGGAGTCGCGAGCCGCGCGAAGGTCCCGGACCCGCTCGTCGAATCCTCCTGGGCGCGGCGCATGACATGTTGGACGGCACCCTTGGTCACGCCGAGAAGCCGCGCGATCGTCAGCAGCGACAGTCCCGGATGGGTGCGTAGGTAGACCACCGTCGCGGCTCGCAGCTCGGCGTTGGTCTTCGTCAGCTGGGCCAGATGGTCATGCAGAGCGCTCGTCAGCTGTGCAACGCCCTCCGGCCCGCCGTACCGAGACGCCCAGCCTGGTGCTGCTTCCGCGGCCGCGGCGAGGAAACCTGACGGGTCGCGAAGCACGTCCTCCACCACCTCGGCCGGCACGGCGGTCACATCGGCGGGCTGCATGCTGCCGACCTTAACGGCCCCAAGCGCGCGCCACCGACGTCCTGCTCAGTCACGTCGAGCCTCCCGGATCGCGGCCATGAAGTCTTCGGGGTCAGGCAGGTCGTGCTCGCTCTGCGGTACTCGGCGCTCATCGGCCTTCCCCGCCAGACGGGTGGCGATCACGCCACGCCGCCGCGAACGACTCATAGACCTCGACGCCGGTGAAGCCCCGGAGTGCGCGGGTGATCCATTCGTCCTGCGCAGTGCTCATCGGCATACCGGCCAACAGATCGAGAGCGATGGACTGGGGGATTCCCTGGATGTCGCACAACACGGCCACCGCGTCCGTTCTGCTCGCCAGCGGGGCGATCCGGTCAGGGTCCGTCCAGAGCCCGTAGCGGTTCGGGACGTGCGGGAACGCCGCCACCAGGTAGGTGTTGCTGACAACTGGATGGACCGGGAGCGCCCACCAATCGCCCTGGTTGCCCCGGACGTCCCCAACGGAGGTTGCGTCGATCCGCACCTCATAGCGCCCTCGTTGCTTCTTCCTGAGACGCAGCCGCTTCGGCATCAGTCATCCCTCCCAGGGGTTCATCGGGACCTCTCGGCGAGGGGCCTTGGCGTGGCAGCGGTCGCAACACGCGGAGACCTCAGTGGATCCGGTCACCGGGTTCCAGGTCGAGGCGGTCCACTCGATGCCCGTCCGGTCTGTCACAGCGACTCCTCCTGCGAGCGAGCCGCAGGGGCTAAGAACGGCGGCCAGCAGGTGTCCGGCAGCGTCGAGGACCCGACAACCGGGGGTATTGCCGGCCGGTGGGCGACCGCTCCCCCGGCGTCGGTCACCTCAGCGATCGCGCACGTTGGGCACAGGTGCTCGGTCGTTGTCATCTCCCAGCCCGCCTCGAGGGCGGCGCGGTCGGCGTGTGACGGCGTCCACCAGCCCGTGCCCTCCGGCGCGGCCAGGCCGCAGCGGTCGCACAGAACGACGTAGTGGGCGGTCTCTCGATAGCACATCAGCCGTGCCCCCCGTCAGCGTGGCTGTCGTCGACCCAGGAGCCGTTCGAGGCGAGCCGAACCATTACGTGGTAGTCGCACATCCGTCCGCCGAGCTCGGCGTGCCGATCGCACCCGGGGAAGTCGCAGACCGCGCCGAGATGCTTCTGCTCACGCCTCCACGCGGCCAGCGCATCTGCATCAGGCCCCGAGCCCGGGACCGTGGTGGAAAGCTTCTTTTCGCTCATCACGCCGCCACCTCCTCGTTGTGGAGGACGGCGCGGAGCCGGCCTCCGATCCAACAGCCGACCTGGGGTGAGACCGCGTTCCCGTAGCCGTCGACCCTGTCGCGCGCCGGCCCCCACACCTGGAACGTGCCCTGGTAGTCCGCGAAGTCGACGTCGAAGCCGCAGCCACGACCGATCTCGTGGTCGTACATCATCCGGAAGTAGCAGTCCTCAAGCGCGAGATCCTGGAGCGCCTCACGCCACTCGGCGGTCAGGACGGCGGTCGTGTCGCGCGAGGTAAGCGTCCCGAACGGATCCGCGACCGGATGCGGGGCGGTCTCCGTTCCGGTGGAGCCGTTCTGCTTGTACCAGCCGGAGAACAGCAGCGCCTGCGTCGGCTCAGCGGTGACGGCCCCGAGAGGATCGGACACCGGGTGTGCCCGGTACTTCGCCTCGAGGATCGACCCGTTGTTCTTGATGGACCCGGCCGCGGTCAGAAGCCCGGGAATCTGATCGGCCGTCACGGTCGGCATCGCCTCAGCGTGCGAGGTGGGCGTGGTGTGCCTGCGGTACGGCAGGACGCCCGAGGAGAGGACGCCGAGGCCACCGGAACCGGCGTTGCCCACGATCGTCTCCATAGGCTCGCCCAGGCTCCGGGACGTGCCGTTGGTGCGGTTGGGCAGGATCCGCGCCGAGAGCAGGCCGAGCGTCTCAGACCCGCCCTGGGTCGGGAGCGGCTCGTCGACGCCGCGCGGGGCGCCCTGGAAGTTGTTGACCGCCATCGCGACCGGCGGCGTGATCAGACCAGTTCCATTCGTCGAGGTCTGCGAGGGCAGCGGCTGAGAGAAGTCGCGGGTGCGGCACTCCGACCCGGGCCACTCGAAGGTGTTGCCCGCGGCCGCCATCAGCGCACCGGTCGAGAGGACCGCGGTCTCCTGCTGGCTGGTCTGGGTGGCCATCGGCTGCCAAGGGTGGCGCTCGGAGCCACGCTGGGACTTCGCCGGCATCAGCACCGCCGGGAACTCGGCGAACCGCTGGCGGCACCGCTCGGCGCGCGCCATCGTCGCGGCGGCGAGGGGCTTGGCCCGATCGCCGATCCGGGTGCCCAGGTTCGACAGGTCGAGGGCGTCGAGCGAGGGCGTGAACGGCGGGATGACCTCGCGGTAGCACGACGGGCATCGGTAGTTGTACTGCTTGCCGTACCGGACCGAGCCGGTCGGCGGGACGCCGGTCTTCCACGACCACACGGCCTGGACGATGGTCTGGCACTTCTCGCACCAGGACTCGGGACGGTGATCCAGGTCGGGCGCGGGCAGCTTCTTGTCCCAGAAGACCCAGTACCCGCGGTCACGGGACTGGCCGACACCGAAGAACATCGAGTTCAGGTACAGGACCTTGTGGTTGTACCCCAGCAGGCCGAGCTGCTTGAGCCACCACCGGTAGGTCGACCCGTCGCCGACCTTCCGCTTGCCGGGAACGAGCTGGCCCCAGGACGCGAACTCGGTCGTGCACTCGATGAGCATCACCCGCGGGTGGTGCTGGGCGGCGTACTGCAGAACGCAGATCGCCGTCGCACGGTCACGCTCGGACCGGGTGACGCGGGCTTCGTACTCGGCGTCCTCGAGGTCGAACAGCGTCAGGCCCTCTTCGTACGCCTTCTGCGTGTTCGCCTGGCTGTGGTTGACGCAGCTGATGCCCGCAGAGAAGAGGTCCGCGGCAGGAAGGTCTCGCGCGGAGTGGTAGTCGGAGGCCTCCCTGTTGACCAGGTCGGCGATCCAGTGCTCAGCGTTCGGGTGGTTGGCCTCGTGAACCCGCACCTTGTACTCGTTGTGGTTCGCCGCCATGATCACGTCGAAGCCGGCCAGCTCGATCCCCTGCGTGAGCCCACCGAAACCCGAGAAGGCGTCGACAGCCACGAGGGTGTCGTGCTTGAACCGACGTCGCTGCAGCGCCGGGCGCCACTGTGCGGCGGTCATGACGCACTCCCCGAGAAGGTAAGCGCCGCGACGTGGCCGTCCTTGGGTACGCGGCCAGCGTGCTCGCCGCACAAATGCCCGCCGCTGGCGCGGACCCAGTCAACGGGCAGCTCTGCGCACGACGGATCGAGCCAGAGTGCGCCCTGGTTGGATCGAACCGTGATGGCGGCACGGCACGCGCACCGGTGCTCGGGCTTGCCGCCGATGAAGTCGCAGGTGAAGTACGCGGAACCGTGCTCCGCAATGACGTAGATGCTCTCGGGGTCACCCCCAGCAGTCGGCCGAGCTGCTCCCACAGGGTGAGGAGGTCGAGGGTGTCGGTGTCCTGGTTGCCCCACTCACGGTGGAAGTCCCGAATCTCGATCAGCCGCTCCGCGTCGCCCAGCAGCGCGGCGATGTCGGTCGGGGCGTGCGCGATGAGGTCGACGTCGGCCGCGACACCTGTCGTCTTGAGGCCGAGTCGGTGGTCATGGCCGGTGTAGTAGGCGACCAGGATGTTGTCTTCGATCAGTGCGTCGGCGGCAGTGGCCCGGACCTGGTCACCCACGCCGCGCCACGGGCCGGGGGTGGCGGCGTCCAGGCGCCGGCGGATCGAAGCGAGGTCCTCGGCGTTCATGCGACACCGCCATCAGCGACCGCGGCGATTGCCGTCCAGTACGGAGCCGGGTCGGCCTCAGGCGCCCCATGCCGGCAGGTACAGGTCTGGGCGCACATCGGGAGACCCCGGTTTGCGCACTCCTCCGGCCCGTGTCCCTTCTGCGCACATCCCTCGCAGCTGCTCATCTGGTGACCTCCTACGCCTAACGGATGCGGCCCGCGCCGCTGGGGTATAGTCTCCCTATACGGTATAGCCCCCCTATACGGTTTGTAAACCCCTTCGCCGTCATCAGTCCCGGCGTGTTGTCGAGATGCAGCGAACTTTGAAACTGCCTACGTGTTGTTGAACAACTCGCGTTATGTCGCCTTCGGGGGCGCATAGGAGAAGCCATGAGCAGGTGCACGGCTCCGGTGCAGGGCGATCGAAACTCCAGCGGCGCTGCTGCCGAGACGCAGTGCGGATTGGCCCTCCCTACAACAGGTCTGACTTCTCGCGATACGGAATGTGATCCCGTGTCGGCTGGCCGAGCCCCGCCGTTCGACGATGCGGCAGGTCACTGCGCCGCGGCCCCGGCAACTCGAGGATGACGGGGAAACCGAGGTGCCGTACGCCGGCTGACCCTCCTCGGGTGATCCGGTGA
>CAZDAO010000287.1:0-5254 GCA_964503015.1 uncultured Nocardioides sp.
CCCCAGCGTCGCGATCGCCGGCTACACCAACGCCGGCAAGTCCACGCTGCTCAACCGCCTCACCGATGCCGGGGTGCTGGTCGAGGACGCGCTGTTCGCGACCCTCGACCCCACCACGCGGCGTACGACGACCAGCGACGGCCGCGTCTACACCATGTCCGACACGGTCGGCTTCGTCCGCCACCTGCCGCACGACCTCGTCGAGGCGTTCCGCTCGACGCTGGAGGAGGTCGCCGACTCCGACCTGCTGCTCCACGTCGTCGACGGCTCCCACCCCGACCCCGAGGGCCAGATCGCCGCGGTGCGCCAGGTGCTCGCCGAGATCGACGCGACCAAGGTCCCCGAGATCATCGTCATCAACAAGGCCGACGCCGCCGACCCGCTGGTGATCAGCCGGCTGCTCGCCCGCGAGCCGCACAGCGTCGTGGTCAGCGCCAAGACCGGCGAGGGCATCGACGACGCGCTGCGGATGATCGAGTCCGAGCTGCCGCGCCCGCAGGTCGAGTTCGACGTGCTGCTGCCCTACGAGCGCGGTGACCTGGTCAACCGGATCCACCAGGAGGCCGAGATCGGCTCGCTGGAGCACACCGGCGACGGCACGCTCGTCGTCGGCCGGGCCAACGCCGACCTCGCCGGCGAGCTGGCGGCGTACGCCCGCTGACTGCGCCCGTCCCGCTGACGGTTCATCACGGTATGCAGCCGAATGGGCACTTCCCACGATCAATTGACCGTGGGAAGCGCCCATCCACCGACATACCTTGATGAACCAGCGGCGGAACGTCAGCGCTTGAGGCTGCCCGGGCGGCAGATCTCACCCACCCCGGCGACCTCGCCGCGGTCCACGATCACCTCGCGGGTGCCGAGGACTTGGCCGCGGCGGTCGCGGCACGAGACCAGCCACGACTCCGTGATCCCGGTGTCGACCGGCGGGTCCGGGCTCTCGAAGGTGACCTCGCCGGTCCAGTCGTGCGCGGCGTCGCCGCCGGCGTAGTTGTCCGCGACGATCGTGTACGTCCCCGGCTGCGGGTCGGGGATCCGGATGACCTCCGGGTTGGCGAGCGTCGCACCCGACCCGACCGGCGTACCGTCCGGGCCCAGGACCGTGAAGTCCCAGTCGTAGGCGTTCGGGTTGTCCGAAGGCCAGCCGATCGAGACGACGGCGTAGCCGTTGTCGGCCTCCGGCAGCCCCTGCACCTCGAAGGTGGTGCTCTCGCTGCTGCCGACCGGCGGCACGCCCGGCGGGTTGGCGAGCGTGATCGCGTCCTGCGGGGGCGCCTCCGGGTAGCGGCCGTAGCGTCCCGCCACCAGCGGCCGGGTCGAGGGGTTCACGTCGAGGGTGAAGCGCCCGCCGCGGTCGGTGGCGTAGGTGGTGACGAGGAAGTCGTCGTAGAGGATCGGGTCGCCCAGGCTGCCGTCCGGCTGGATCACCGGAGAGGTCGGCGACACCGTGTGCTTGGAGACCGTGATCGTCCTCCCGGCCGGGGCCTTGCCCCGGATGCGGGAGTGCAGCGCGTCGTCGGCGGCCGCCTCCGCGGCCAGCCAGTACGCCTCCTGGTTGCCGCCGCGACCGGCGCTGTCCGCCGGCGCCTCGCCGAGGTACTCCCCGACGACGGCCTCCTCGAAGGCCGGGTGGAAGCCCTCGTCACCGATCTCGAAGGTGTAGCCGAGGCCGCCGGTGATCCAGTAGCTCCAGTCCTCGGTCGAGCCGGAGGTGTCGTAGAGCTGGTAGGACGCCTGGCTGGTGTAGGCGTTCTGCGCGGCCATCGCGTCGCCGAGGGCCTTGAGCTCCGGCTCGTCGGGCGCCTTGCCCGTGGCGGCGATGGCCGGCGGCCGCAGCACCAGGTTGCTGTAGGTGTGGTTGGAGATCATCACCGTGACCGCCCGCTCGGAGATGAGCTGGCGCACCGCGTCGGACTCCGGCTCGCTGCCCGGACCGTCGCCGCGGTAGGTGTCGCTGGACCACGTCGGGCTCGCGCCCCCGCCACCCCAGAAGCCGGGGTAGTTGCGGTTGAGGTCGGTGCCGCGCAGCCGGCCGGCGGGGTTGTCGTCGCACGTGCCGCCGAGGTAGGCCGCGGGGGTGTTGGCGGAGATCGAGCAGTTCTTGCGCTTCATCTCGTAGTCGAACTGGCTGAAGTCACCCAGCGGCTCGGCGCTGCGCGAGATCTTGAAGCCGTCGACGTTGACCACCGGCACCACGATGACCCGCGACTCCGACAGCACCCGGCGCGCGCGGTTGCGGACGCCGCGGTCGCGGTCGTAGTAGGACTGCAGCAGGTCGAAGGCGAACTCCATGGTGTGCTCGGCGCTCGGCCACTCACGCGCGTGGTGGGCGCCCATGAGCAGGAAGACCGGCTCGCCGTCGCGCACGTCCGGGGCGTCGACGCTGATCTCCAGGCCCCGGATCCGCTCTCCGAGCACCGTCGGGTTGGTGAGCGTCAGCGGCTTGGTGAGGGTGGGGTAGAGCCGGGCGAGCCGGTTCATGTCGGCGAGGTAGTCGTCGTAGGTGCGGTACGACGTCCGCCCGCTGGGCAGCGCCGAGCGCGCCACGCTGGCGGCGTACTTCTCGTCGGCCTTGCGGTTCTTCGCGGTCAGGGCCTCGAGGTCGTCGACGGTCACCGTCCAGCTGAACCCGGCGTCCTCGAGGGTCTGGGCGTCCTGCGCGTCGTGCAGGACCACCTCGATGCCGCGGTCGGTCGCGTGCTCGGTGACGTCGAGACCCAGCGCGACGACCTCGTTGCGGTCCTCCACCTCCGGCGCGCGGACCATCACCACCTGGGTCGGGTCGTCGGACGCGGCCCGCGCGAGCTCGCGCCGGCCGTCGTCGGGTCCGGTGCCCGGTCCGCTCGTGCCGGCTGCCACTCCTGCGCCGGCGACCAGGCCGGCTGCCACGAGGCTGCCGACCGCCACCACCCTCGTCCTGCGGAATCGTTTCGTACGCGTCGCCATGAGGCCCTCCCGAGATCGCGGCCGCGAGTCGGCCGCAGTCAGACCACACAACACCCACCCGCGGGCCCTGTCGAGGGTGGAACCTTCGGTCCTCGCCGGCCGTTGACGATCCCGGGCCCGGATTCGGGCGATCTGAGTCGAGTAGTAGAGGATGTCGCGCATGTCACGTGGTGTCTGGATCCGCTTCATCCTCGTGCTCGGCCTCCTGGTCGGGTGCGCGGCGCTCGCCGTCAACGTCAAGCCGAACCTCGGTCTGGACCTCAAGGGCGGCGCGCAGTTCGTGTTCCAGGCCGAGGGCACCGAGGAGACCCCCGCGACCGCGGAGAACGTCGACAAGACGCTCAGCGTGCTCAATCAGCGCGTCAACGCGCTGGGTGTGGCGGAGTCCAACGTGATCCGCCAGGGCGAGGACCGCATCCTCGTCGAGCTGCCCGGCGTCACCTCTGACGAGGAGGCCCAGGACGCCGAGGAGAAGATCGGCACCACGGCCAAGCTCACCATCCACGAGGTGGTCGCCTCGGCCGCCTCCCTCGACGCCAAGCCCTCCAAGAAGGACAACACCGTCATCGCCGACGAGGACGGCGCTCCCCTCGAGATCGGGCCCACGGTCATCCCGGGCGACGAGGTCACCGGCGCCAGCGCCGTGCAGCGCGAGAACAGCGTGCAGTGGGTCGTCGCCATCGACTTCAACGGCAAGGGTGGCGACACCTGGGCCGACATCACCGGCAAGGCGGCCTGCAACCCCGCCGGCGACCCCAAGCGCCGCATCGCGATCGTGCTCGACGGCGAGGTCATCTCCTCGCCCGAGGTCAACCAGGGCGTCGGGTGCGACGTCGGCATCCGGGGCGGCTCGACCGACATCACCGGCAGCTTCACCTCCGCCGAGGCCAAGGACCTGGCCGCGCTGATCGAGGGTGGCTCGCTGCCCCTGGAGCTGACCGCCATCTCCGACCGCCTCGTCGGCCCCTCGCTGGGTGACGCGGCGATCGACGCCTCGATCGAGGCCGGCATCATCGGCATCGCCCTGACCGGCCTGTTCATCATCTTCGTCTACCGGCTCGTCGGATTCGCCGCGACCCTCGCGCTGGCGTCGTACGCGCTCCTGGCGTACGCCATGCTGGTCGGGCTGGGCTCCACCCTGACCTTGCCCGGCCTGGCCGGCTTCGTGCTCGCCATCGGCATGGCGATCGACGCCAACGTGCTCGTCTTCGAGAGAGCACGCGAGGAGTACGCCGCGTACCCCTCCGCCGGACTGCGGCGCGCCCTGGCCGTCGGCTTCAACAAGGCGTGGAGCGCGATCATCGACTCCAACGTGACGACGCTCCTCGCCGCGGGCCTGCTGTTCTTCCTCGGCTCCGGGCCGATCAAGGGCTTCGGTGTGACGCTGTCCATCGGTGTCATCGCGTCGATGATCTCCGCCCTGATCATCGCCCGCGTGCTGTGCGACCTGACCGTCGCGAGCAAGCCGGTCGCCCAGCGCCCGGCGGTCAGCGGCCTGGCCAACGTCGGTCGCGTGCGCACCTGGCTCGACAAGTCGTCCCCCGACCTGATGAAGCGCCGGCGCACCTGGCTCGGCGTCTCCGCCGCCGCCCTCGTCGTCGCCATCGCCGGCATCGCGACCCAGGGCCTCCAGCTCGGCGTCGAGTTCACCGGCGGGCGTCAGCTCGACTACTCGGTGACCAACCAGGACATGACCGTCGACCAGGCCCGCGAGGCCGTCGCCGCCGCCGGCTTCCCCGAGGCCGTCGTGCAGACCGCCGACACCGGCTTCACCGTCCGCACCAGCGAGATCTCCAACGAGGAGGAGCAGCGGATCGAGGACGAGCTGGCCCAGGTCGGCGGCGACGTCAGCAAGGTCGACGACCAGCGCATCGGCGCCTCGCTCGGCACCGAGCTGCGCGACAAGGCGCTGATCGCCTTCGGCGTCGCGCTGGCCGCCCAGCTGCTCTACCTCGCCGTCCGGTTCAAGTGGACCTTCGGCGTCTCGGCCGTGGCGGCGATGTTCCACGACGTGATCCTCGTGGTCGGCCTGTTCGCCTGGCTGCAGAAGCCGATCGACGGCATCTTCCTGGCGGCCGCGATGACCATCATCGGTCTGTCCGTCAACGACACCGTCGTCGTCTTCGACCGCATCCGCGAGCGCTGGTGGGGGTCCAAGCCCGAGGAGAAGTTCTCCGACATCGCCAACAAGGCGGCCGTGGAGACCATCCCGCGCACGGTCAACACCGGTCTCGGTGCGATGTTCATCCTGGCCGCGCTCGCCGTCCTCGGCGGCGACTCGCTGCAGGACTTCGCCATCGCGCTCCTC
>CAZDAO010000288.1:0-5202 GCA_964503015.1 uncultured Nocardioides sp.
TCGACGAGCGTCATGTTGGGGCTGTCGTCGATGAACATCGGCGCGCCGGAGACCTGGCCCATCTTGCGGGCGAGCTTCTCCCAGTCGTCGTCGCGCATCGTGCCGTTGCGGATGTGGTTGAGCGGCACCTTCGCCTCGGCCGAGAGCAGGCGCATCATGATCTCCGAGCGCGTCATCTCCAGGCTGAAGAAGACGCTCGTGAGGTTGTTGTGGATCGACGCGGCGCGGCAGAAGTCGAGGGCGAGGGTGCTCTTGCCCATGGCCGGACGGGCCGCGACGATGATCATCTGGCCGGAGTGGAGACCGTTGGTCAGGTCGTCGAGGTCGGCGAAGCCGGTGGGCACGCCGTAGAGCCCCGCCTCGCGGTTGCCGATCGCCTCGATCTCGTCGAGGACGCCGCTCATGATGTCGCTCAGCGGCGCGTAGTCGACGCTCGCCCGGCGGTCGGTGACCTTGTAGACCTCGGCCTGGGCGTTGTCGACGACGTCGTCGATGTCGCCCTCGCCGGCATAGCCGAGGGACGCGATGCGGGTGCCGGCCTCGACCAGGCGGCGCAGGATGGCCTTGTCGCGCACGATCTCGGCGTAGTAGCCGGCGTTCGCCGCGATCGGGACGTTGGCCGAGAGCGTGTGGAGGTAGGGCGCGCCACCGATGCGCTGCAGCTGGCCGCGCTTCTGCAACTCGGCCGCCACCGTGATCGGGTCGGCCGGCTCGCCGCGGCCGTAGAGGTCGATGATCGCGTCGTGGATGACCTCGTGGGCGGGGCGGTAGTAGTCGACACCCTTGATGACGTCCACGACGTCGGCGATGGCGTCCTTGGAGAGCAGCATCGAGCCGAGCACGCTCTGCTCGGCGGCGTTGTCCTGCGGAGGGGTGCGGTCACCCGCCGAGCGCGGCGACTCACCGGGCTCGTAGGCCGCCGGACCGTCGCCCCAGGCCTCGTCGGTGTCCCCCTCGAAGGCGATGCTCACCGATGCTCCTCTCACTGACCATCTCACCGGCCACCGCCCACGACGGTAGGCCCGACCACCGACAGCCCACCGACGACCCACCGACGAGCACCGTGCTCCCGCGCGCCCACGAGCCCGTGGCCACGACGGTCGTCCGCCTCGGTCCCGATCCGCTTCCGCGCGAGACCGTACGTGCTCGGAGGCCTCGATGGGAAGCCGACGGCACAGAGTTATCCACAGGTTCTGTGGACAACGTGGGGACGCGCGTGGACGACACGCGGCAAGCGGTGCACACGCCGTGGACACAGGTGTGGATATCTGCGTGCCCCATCTGGGATAACCGCCTCTGACCTGCGAAAACGCGTTGCACACACTGTGGAGGAAAATCCCCATCGCAGTCCCGGCGTTCACCTGTCCGTCATCCGGGAGACGCCTGTTGCTTTGTCGACACGGGCAGGAGACGGTCGTCACGGCGCCATCATCCACACGGATCTACACAGGTAGTCCGATCGTGCTATGTACACTGCCGGCGGCCGGTCGATATGTGAACGCGAGGGAGCGTTCGCGACCACGACTTCCTAGGGTTGGGCCCGTGAACGCCACCGACCGGGAGATCCTGCGCCTGGCCGTCCCGGCCTTCCTCGCCCTCGTCGCCGAGCCGCTCTTCCTGCTCTCCGACGCCGCCATCGTCGGCCACCTCGGCACCCCCGAGCTGGCCGGGCTGGGCGTCGCCGCCGTCATCCTCCAGACCGTCGTCGGGCTGTGCGTCTTCCTCGCCTACGGCACCACCGCGAGCGTCGCCCGCCACCTGGGCGCGGGCGACCTCCGGGCGGCGCTGGCGCAGGGCGTCGACGGGGTCTGGCTGGCGATCGTCATCGGCGCCCTCGCCACCGTCCTGGGGGTCCTGCTGACGCCGGTCCTCGTCGGCGCCTTCGGCACCGGCGCCGAGGTCGCGGAGCACGCCGAGACCTACCTCGCCATCGCCTTCCTCGGCACCACGCCCCTGCTCGTCATGCTCGCCGCCACCGGGGTCCTGCGCGGCCTGCAGGACACCCGGACCCCGCTCACCGTCGCGGTCGTCGGCAACGGCCTCAACATCCTCCTCAACGTCGTCCTGGTCTACGGCCTCGACCTCGGCATCGCCGGCTCCGCGATCGGCTCGGTGCTCGCCCAGGTGCTCTCCGCCGGCTGGCTGGTCGCGGTCGTGGTCCGCGCGGCCCGCGCGCACGACGCGCCCCTCTCGCCCGACCGGCGCGGCATCGGTGCGGCCGCCCACGCCGCCGTGGCGCTCGTGATCCGCACCCTGGCGCTGCGCGCCTGCCTGCTCGTGGGGACGTACGCCGTCACCCGTGTCGGCAGTGGCGCCACGGACGTCAACGTCGCCACCCACCAGGTCGCCATCACGCTGTGGAGCTTCCTCGCCTTCGCGCTCGACGCGATCGCGATCGCCGCCCAGGCGCTGACCGGTCGCGCGCTTGGGGAGGGGGACGTCGACACCACCCGCCAGCTCACCCGTCGGATGATCCGCTGGGGGTGGGGCAGCGGCCTCGTCGCCGGCGCGGGACTCGCGGTCTCCGCCCCCTTCGTCGGCGCGCTGTTCACCACCGACCCGGCGGTGCGCGAGCTCCTGGTGCCGGTGCTCCTGGTCGCCGCGGTGGGGCAGCCGCTGGCCGGGCTGGTGTTCGTGCTCGACGGCGTGCTCATCGGCGCCGGCGACGGCGCCTACCTCGCGTGGGCCGGCCTCGTGGTGCTGGCGGCGTACGCCCCCGCGGCCCTCCTCGCGGCCACCCTCCCCCACGGCCTGGTGTGGGTGTGGGTGGCGATGACCGTGGTCTTCATGGGAGTGCGGGGCGTCCTGCTGTCCTGGCGGGCCCGGGGCGACCGCTGGCTCGTAACCGGAGCGGTCCCCGTGCGTTGACCCTCACGGAGGGGACGCGCACGGGAGCGCGCACCGAGGGAGGGAACCGATGCACCGCACCACCACCACGACCCGGGTACGCCGCTGGGCAGGCGCGACGATCCTGGCGCTGGCCGCCTCGACGCTGGTCGCGACCGGCGCCGCCCCCGCCGGCGCGACCCCGGGCTGCACCGACGAGTCCCAGCCGAAGGACCCCGTGCTCAGCCTCCCCGTCGGCGACGGCTGCGACGACGACACCCCGCCCGAGACGCAGGTGCTGGCCTCGACCCCGCCCAACGCGGCCGGGTTCGTCCCCACCGCGACCCAGACCTTCACCTTCACCTCGACCGTCACCGACGGCGACGCCGGGCCGTTCGGCTTCGAGTGCCGGCTCACCGGTGGGCCGCAGGCGCACGACTGGCAGGCGTGCACCAGCCCCGTCACCCTCGCCGGGATGCCCGATGCCCCGGCCGGTGGCTACGTCTTCGACGTGCGCGCCGTCGACCTCGGCGACCGGGCCCGCACACCCGACAACCTGCTCGTCCCGCCGACGGTCGCCGACACCCCCGACGAGGACCCCACCCCGGCGGCCGTCGCGTGGGGCCAGGACACCAAGGCGCCGTTCGTCTTCGTCACGCGCAGCGGCTACGACGAGGACACCCCGACGCAGCCGGTGATGACGTCGGGCACGGTGCCGCTCCGCCTCAACAGCAGCGAGCCCGGGTCGACCTACGAGTGCACGGACAACGGCCGGCCCACCGCGTGCACCGGCCCGCGGTGGGAGGTCGCGAACCCGAAGCCGGGCCGGCACGTGGTCACCGCACGCGCCATCGACCGGGCCGGCAACGCGAGTGCCTGGTCGAAGCCGGTGGAGTTCTTCGTGCCGCGCAACCTCACCCGCAGGCTCGCCCGCGGCGACGGCTGGAGAAGGATCCGCAAGGACCGCTACTTCCGGGGTGACGCGCTCCGCGCCGAGCGGCGGGGGGCACGGATCGTGCTGCCGCGGACCGAGGTCGGCGAGCTGCGGCTGATCGCCCCGACGGGTCCGCGCCTGGGCAAGGTGCGCGTCCGCGTCGGCCGTCGCGCCTGGCACGTGGTCGACCTCGGCGGACGACGTACGGCGTCGACCCAGCACACCGTCCTCGACCGCTACTCCGGGGTCCGGACCGGCCGCATCACCATCCAGTCGCTGAGCCGCAAGCCGGTGGTGGTCGACGCCGTCGTGGCCCGACCGAACCGGTTCCCGCCCGCGGACTGACCGACCGCCCACGGAGACGCAGGACGGCCCGCCGCCTCTGAGGAGGCAGCGGGCCGTCGAGTGCGTCAGTCGTGCGTCAGGCCGCGATCAGGCGGGGACGACGTTGAGGGCCACCGTGGCGGACACCTCGTCGTGCAGCTTGACCGACACCTCGTGCGCGCCGAGCGTCTTGATCGGGTTGGTGACCACGATCGTGCGACGGTCGACCTTCTCGCCGGAGATCTCGGTGACCGCGTCGGCGATCTCCGCGGTGGTGACGGCGCCGAACAGGCGGCCGCCCTCACCGGCACGGACCTTCACGTTGACCGCGTTGGCCTCGAGCTTGGTCTTGATCTCCTTGGCGTGGTCCTCGTCGCGGGCGGCACGCGCCGCGCGGGCGGACTTGATCGACTCGATGGTCTTCTCGCCGCCGCGGGTCCACTTGATGCCGAGGCCACGGGGGACGAGGTAGTTGCGGCCGTAGCCGTCCTTGACCTCGACCACGTCGCCGGGGGCGCCGAGGCCGTCGACTTCCTGGGTCAGGATGAGCTTCATGTCCCGTGCTCCTCTCAGCGACCGGTGGACGTGTAGGGCAGCAGAGCGAGCTCGCGCGCGTTCTTGACGGCGATGGCCACGTCGCGCTGGTGCTGGACGCAGTTGCCGGTCACCCGACGGGCGCGGATCTTGCCGCGGTCGGAGATGAACTTGCGGAGCAGCGTGGTGTCCTTGTAGTCGACACCGGTCGCCTTCTCCTTGCAGAACTGGCAAACCTTCTTCTTGGGCTTGCGCAGAATTGCCTTGGCCATTGTGGTGCTCCCTTTCAGTGAGCCCGGCCCTGAAGGCAATCAGGGACGGAATGGAATTTCGGAATGGTGCTGTATGTCTTCCGGATCGGGCTGAGGGGTTTCGACACGCCCTGGTCACGGCTTCGCAGGCTCAGCCGCGGGTCTCTCAGAAGGGCGGCTCGTCGTTGCCGCCGCTGACCCCGGGCGTGGCCCACGGGTCGTTGGCGGGGGCCGACTGGCCGCCACCCTGGGACTGGCCGCCCCAGCCGCCGCCCTGACCACCCTGGCCACCCTGGGAGGGTGCCGGGCTGGCCCACGGGTCGTCGGCCGGAG
>CAZDAO010000289.1:0-5194 GCA_964503015.1 uncultured Nocardioides sp.
GGCCCTGGTCGACGCGACGTACTCCGGGAAGGTCCTCGTCTTCCCCCAGGTCCACGACTTCCCCCTCACGGGCCTCGACGAGCTGGCGGAGAGGCTGCCGGAGGTCGCCGCGAAGCTGGGGCCCGGCAACACGTGGAACGACGAGGCGGAGCGGGCGTTCCTGGACAGCCAGCTGAGCCGCTAGCACCCCCGCCGGCACATCACCGGCACCATCCACGCCCCCCGGCGCCCATCGAGCCCGGGGGGCGCAGTTCTGCCGTCGCCGCACCCTGTATCGGGTAAAGCCACACAGTCGGGCACGAAATCATGCCCGAATGCTTGGCAACATGCCCGTTCGTGAGGTTTAATTCTGACATCATGTGATCGGGGTCACCCTCGAATTCCACTGGAGGACATCAGCATGGCGACCACCACTTCCACCCCCGCCCGGACCGGCGCGCGGGTGCACGTGCAGAAATTCGGCACGTTCCTCTCCAACATGGTCATGCCCAACATCGGCGCGTTCATCGCGTGGGGCCTGATCACTGCCCTGTTCATCGAGGTGGGCTGGATCAACCTCGGCGGCGGCGAGCGCGCCTGGCTCGCACCCGACAGCTGGGTAGCGCAGATCGGTGGCTGGGGCGACTATGCCGGAGGCGGCATCGTCGGCCCGATGATCACCTACCTGCTGCCGATCCTGATCGGCTACACCGGCGGGCGCATGGTCTACGAGGACACCGCGCGCGGCGGCGTCGTGGGTGCCATCGCCACGATGGGCGTCATCGCCGGCACCGACGTGCCGATGTTCATGGGCGCCATGATCATGGGGCCGCTCGGTGGCTGGAGCATGAAGAAGATCGACGCGATCTGGGACGGCAAGATCAAGCCCGGCTTCGAGATGCTCGTCAACAACTTCGCGGCCGGCATCTGGGGCATGGTGCTCGCTGTCTTCGGCTTCTTCACGATGAGCCCGGTCCTCGACCAGATCATCAAGGCCGGCAGCAAGGGCATCGAGTTCCTCACCGACAACAGCCTGCTGCCCTTTACCTCGTTCATCATCGAGCCTGCCAAGGTCTTGTTCCTCAACAACGCGATCAACCACGGCATCCTCACGCCGCTGGGGGCGGCCGACGTCGCGGACGCGGGGAAGTCGGTGCTCTTCCTGCTCGAGGCGAACCCGGCCGCCGGAGCGGGCCTGCTGCTGGCCTACACGTTCTTCGGCAAGGGCGTCGCGAAGTCGTCGGCCCCTGGCGCGCTGATCATCCACTTCCTCGGCGGCATCCACGAGATCTACTTCCCCTACGTGCTGATGAAGCCCAAGCTGATCGTCGCGATGATCGCCGGTGGTTTCACCCAGATCCTGATCAACGTCATCTTCGACGTCGGCCTGCGGGCGCCTGCCGCGCCTGGTTCGGTGTTCGCGGTCTACATCCAGACGAACTCCTCGGTCTCGGACTACGTCGGGGTGACCCTGTCCATCCTTGGCGGGGCTGCGGCGACCTTCGTCGTCGCGGCGTTCATCCTCAAGACCGACAAGACGGAGGAGGCCGACGACGAGCTGGTCCACGCGACGGCATCCATGGAGTCGATGAAGGGCAAGGAGTCCATCGCCTCGTCCATGATCGCCGGAGGCGGCGCCGCTGGTGCGGCCACGGCGACGCGGGAGATCCGCAACATCGTCTTCGCCTGCGACGCCGGCATGGGGTCCTCCGCGATGGGCGCCTCGGTGCTCCGCAAGAAGATCCAGGACGCCGGGCACTCCGAGGTCACCGTGGTCAACAAGGCCATCGCGAACCTGCAGGACGACGTCGACCTGGTGGTCACCCACCAGGACCTCACCGACCGGGCTCGGCAGAAGAGTCCCTCGGCGATCCACGTCTCGGTCGACAACTTCATGGGGAGCCCTCGCTACGACGAGATCGTGACCATGGTCGAGGAGAACAACCCGAAGGCCTGACACCCGCAGGCCTGCACCCCGGACCGGGTGGGGCCGGCCCTCCTTCCCCCGGGAGCGCCGGCCCCGCCCGCACCACCCAGCCGTGTGGTCTGATGGCCGCACGGGACACCGCAGGACCTTCACCAACGAGGAGAGGCGCCAGATGAGCGACGTACTGAGTCGGGACGCGATCGTGCTGGGCGGCCAGGCCCGCGACCGCGACGCAGCCATCACCGAGGCCGGACAGCTGCTGGTGGCGTCCGGAGCCGTCGACCAGGCCTACGTCGACGCGATGCACGAGCGGGAGACCTCCGTCTCCACCTTCATGGGCAACGGCCTCGCCATCCCGCACGGCACCAACGAGGCCAAGTCGCTGATCCGCCACACGGCCATCTCCTTCATCCGCTACGACGAGCCGATCGACTGGAAGGGCAACCCCGCGACGTACGTCGTCGGCATCGCCGGCGCCGGCGACGACCACCTGACCGTGCTCCAGGCGCTGGCCGGCGCCTTCACCGACGACGCCCAGATCGCCGCTCTCGACGCCGCGCAGACCGCCGACGACGTGCTCGCCGTCCTCGGGGACGTCAGCGCCTGACCCACCCGCACGCAGAGAGCCCCCGCCGGTATCGGCGGGGGCTCTCGTGCGTCCGCCGACGACTCGCGACGCGCCGAAGGTGCTGCGTCCGGCACACTACTTCGGAATGCATAGTAGTGTGCGTCGCATGGATCAGACCCAGCTGTTGAAGGGCGTGCTCGACCTCGCCGTCCTGGCGGTCGTGCAGGGGGAGGACGGCTACGGCTACGACGTCGTCCGGCGCCTGCGCGACGGCGGCCTCACGGAGGTCGGCGACGCCTCGGTCTACGGCACGCTTCGGCGGCTCTATGCGGCCGGCGCGCTGACGTCGTATGTGGTGCCGTCCGAGAGCGGGCCGCACCGCAAGTACTACGGCATCACCGCGATCGGACGCGACCAGCTCAAGCGCCAGCGTGACGACTGGGACGCCTTCTCCACCACTCTCGACCGGATCCTCGCCGGGCCCGGCACCACCTCGCACCCGCAGGGAGCCAGCGCATGAACACCACCGACCTCCGCGTCCGTCCCGACGTCGCGGCGTTCGTCGCCCGGGTCCGCGAGCTCCTCGCAGACCTTCCCGAGGAGGAGCGGCTCGAGCTGACCGAGGGGCTCGAGGCCGACCTCTCGGACCAGGTCGCCGAGCAGGGCGGGGGAGTGCTCGGCGACCCCGAGGCGTACGCCCGCGAGCTGCGCACCGCTGCGGGTCTCGAGCCCGTCGCGCGCAGGCGGCCGCCCGGCGGCGTCCCGTTGGCCGCCCGGCTGCAGGTCGCGCGTGAGCGCTGGGACGGCTGGCTGGCCCGGCCGCGGGTGATCGAGGCCTGGCGCGTCCTCGTCGCACTCCGTCCCGCGTGGTGGGTGCTCCGGGC
Source organism: uncultured Nocardioides sp. (assembly GCA_964503015.1). GTDB lineage: Bacteria > Actinomycetota > Actinomycetes > Propionibacteriales > Nocardioidaceae > Nocardioides. The sequence goes on from CAZDAO010000289.1 coordinate 3,359, forward strand.
CTGGGTGGCGGCGGTGCTCATCGCCCGGCTCGTCCCGGGTTGGTATCCCTACGGGTTGACCTGGCTGCCCGGCGTGCACGCGGGCGTCGGGCTCGTGATCCTCGCCGCGTGCGTCGTCGGCAGCGCACTCATCGGGCTGGGCAAGGTGTGGCCGGGCACGTCGACGAGCACAGGGACGAGCACGGGGGCGAGAGACGTCGCGCGCACCACGCTGCTGCTCCTCAACATCGTCGCCGTGGTGGCGCTCCCGGTGATCAACGGCCAGCTCGACCGGCTCTCGTGGGACCGCTACAGCCAGGGCTACAACGAAGCCCGCTGGAACGGCAACGACGAGGGACTGGTCAACCGCGGCACGCAGGTGTGCAACGTCGCGGCGTACGACTCGGCCGGCCAGCCGCTCGCGGGGGTGCAGCTCTTCGACCAGGCCGGCCGGCCGCTGGCGGTCGACTGCTGGGGACAGCGCTCGACCAAGGTCCCGTGGATGCTGGGCGACGTCGCGCGCTGGAACGTCTTCCCGTTGGGCGAGCGGGACCGTCCGGCGCGCACGGAGAGGCGCCGCGAGGACCTGACCGGCGCGGCGTTCCCGACGCCCGACCGCGCCACGACACCGGAGGTCACCAACCCGCTCGTCCCCGCGGAGGCCGAGGCGGAAGAGGTCGAGCCCGAGCGGACGCCGGCCGACAGGACCGGGGGCAAGGGCGGCCAGACGGACGACCAGAACGACGACCAGAAGGACGGCCAGAAGGACGGCGGCCGGGAGGACGACCGCAGGCGCTGACCTCGGTCCACCGTGTCGTGGGGAGCGGTTGCGGGGGCGACCGCTCCCCGCGACGACCTCGCGAGACGACGCGAGGAAGGTCAGGCCGGCGTCACCGAGACCGGTACGCCGTTGAGCGCGGCGTTGCCGGACACGTCGAGCAGCTCCGGGTCGGTCAGGTCGTTGATCGAGACGCCCGGGACGTCGCGGCTGCGGCCCATCAGCACCCCGTCCTTCGCGTGGCCGTAGCCGTGGGGCAGTGACACCACGCCGGGCATGAGGTCGTCGGAGGCGGCGACCTCGACCTCGACCGCGCCGACCCGGGAGGACACCCGGACCCGCGCACCGTCGGTGATGTCGCGGGACGCGAGATCGCCGGGGTTCATCAGCAGCTGGTGGCGCGGCCGCCCGCGGGTGAGCCGCTCGGAGTTGTGCATCCAGGAGTTGCAGTCCTGCTTGTGGCGCCGGCCGATCAGCAGCAGCTCGTCGCCGTCCGGGACCGGCACGGCCGCCAGCCGGGCGACGTCCTCGACGACGAGGGCGGGCGCGAGGTCGACCCGCTTGTCCTTCGACGGCAGGCGGCCGGGCAGCTGCCCGGCCCGGAGCGGGCCGAGGTCGATGCCGGCGGGGCGGGCCCGGAGCTTGCCGAGCGTCACGCCGCTGTCGCCGCGGCGCAGCAGCTGGCCGATGAGGAAGGTGGGGCTGGCGGTGAGCCGGGCGCGCTGGACCAGCCGCTTCTTCAGCGGCGCCCTGCGGCTGAGCCGCGCGGCGGTGCGCAGCGTGATCTCGCGGAAGATCTGCCAGTCGTGGCGCTGGTCGGCGTCCTTCTCGAACACGGCCGGGGTGAACCGGGCGGTGTTGCGCACCGCCAGGAGGTGGAAGACGAGGTCGTAGTGGTCGCGCTCGAGCGCTGTGGTGGGCGGGAGGATGACGTCGGCGTGGCGCGTCGTCTCGTTGACGTAGATGTCCACGGCGGCCATGAAGTCCAGCCCGCGCAGCGCCGCGTCGAGCCTCGCCCCGTCGGGTGTGGAGAGGACCGGGTCGCCGCCGACGGTGAGCATCGCGCGGACCTGTCCCTC
>CAZDAO010000290.1:0-3438 GCA_964503015.1 uncultured Nocardioides sp.
AAGTTGATCTTGCCGTCGACGAGGGCCTGCATGCCGTCCTTGACCGCGTCGATCGTGATGATCTTGATGTCCTTGCCGGGCTCGAGGCCCGCCGCCTCGATCGCCTCGATGGCGCCGAGGCCCATGTCGTCGTTGTGGGCGAAGACCACGTCGATGCTGTCGTCGGACTGCAGGAAGGACTCCATCACCTGCTTGCCGCCGTCGCGGGTGAAGTCACCGGTCTGGGACGCGGTGACCTCGATGGAGTCGTCGGCGGCGATCTTCTCGGCGAAGCCCTCGGCCCGGTCGATGGCCGGGGCCGCGCCGGTGGTGCCCTCGAGCTGGACGACGTTGACCGTGCCGTCGCCGTCGACGTCGGCGTCCTTCGCGTTCTCGACCAGCCATTCTCCGGCCTTCTCCCCCTCGAGGACGAAGTCGGAGCCGAGGAAGGTCTCGTAGAGCGAGGTGTCCTCGACGTCGACCGCCCGGTCGGTGAGGATCACCGGGATGCCGGCGGCCTTGGCCTCCTGCAGCACGGCGTCGAAGCCGGTCTCGACGACGGGGCTGAAGGCGATGACGTCCACCTTCTGCTGGATGTAGGACCGGATCGCGGCGATCTGGTTCTCCTGCTTGCCCTGGGCGTCGGTGAACTTGAGCTCGATGCCCTCCTGCTTCGCGGTGTCCTGGATGGACTTGGTGTTCGCGGTGCGCCAGCCGCTCTCGGCCCCGACCTGGGCGAACCCCATGGTGATGGTGCCGTCGTCGCTGGCCGAGCCAGAGCTCGCGTCGCTGCTCCCGCAGCTGGTGAGAGCGAAGGTGCTCAACGTGATCGCCGTCGCGGCGACCAGGGTCTTCTTCACCACTGTCTTTCCTCCACATCGATGGGGCGGGGCCGCCCGTGTGACCGGTGTCACGTCCGACGAGTGTGAGCGCTAACATTTGCTCACGTCAAGACCTGTGACCCATTTGGGGGACTCAGATGTGAACGTTCACCCGGGGCGGGCAGTGGACCGACGCACCGTCAGCGTCGGCGCGATCGGGTCGAGGACGGCGTCGTCCTCGCCGCGCACGGCGGCCAGAGCCACCGCGAGCGCGCGCCGGCCCAGCTCGGCGAAGTCCTGCGCGACCGTGGTCAGCGGCGGCCAGAAGTACGCCGCCTCGGGCAGGTCGTCGAACCCCACGACGCTGACGTCCTCGGGCACCCGTCGGCCACGCTCGTGCAGGGCGTTGAGCAGTCCGAGCGCCATCGAGTCGTTGCCGGCGAAGACCGCGGTGACGTCCGGGTCAGCGGCGATCAGCAGTCCCGCGCGGTGGCCGCTCTCGGGAGACCAGTCGCCGGTCAGCTCCGGCCCCGGCAGCAGCCCGCGCTCCTCGTGGGCGCGGCGCCAGCCGGCCCGCCGCTGCTCGGCCTCCACCCAGTCGGACGGGCCGGCGAGGTGGGCGACGTGGCGGTGCCCGAGGTCGAGGAGGTGGCCGACGGCCAGCACCGCGCCCGCCTCCTGGTCGATGCTCGCCGAGAGCGGGGTGCCCGCCGCGACGCCCTGGACGGTGACGATCGGGACGGGGAGCTGGAGCGACCGGGTGAGCTCCGCGGCCTCCCGGTGGGCGACCGCCACGACGATCGCCTCGACGGCCTGGTCGGAGAGCCGGTCGACGGCGTGGTCGAGGAGCTCGGCCGAGAACTCCGGCACACCGATGAGCGAGACGTCGTACCCGGCGGCGTACCCGGCCTCCTGCACGCCCAGCGCGATCATGCTCGGGCCGTGCAGCCCGAGGTGGGCGGTGACCATCCCGATGCGGTGCGAGCGGTTGGTGGCGAGGATGCGCGCGGCGTAGTTGCGGCGGTAGCCGAGCTCCTCGATGGCGGCGAGCACGCGCAGCCGCGTCTCCTCCTTGACCAGCGAGGCGTCGTTGAGCACGCGTGAGACGGTCTGGTGCGAGACACCCGCCCGTTCGGCGACCTGCGCCATGCTCGGGGAGCGCCCTCCTCGTCGGCTGCCGTTCCCCATGCGGCGCATCCTAGGTGCCGAGCGCGGCCGCCTCCCGGGCGAGCGTCGTCACGCGGTCCCAGTCCTGGGCAGCGAGGGCGTCGGACGGCGTCAGCCACGACCCGCCCACGCAGCCCACGTTGGGCAGCGCGAGGTACGACGCCGCGGTGGCGGCCGTGATGCCGCCGGTGGGACAGAACCGGGCGACCGGGACGGGCGAGGCGATCGACCGCAGGTACGCCGCACCTCCGGACGCCTCGGCAGGGAAGAACTTCATCTCCGTCACGCCGGACTCGAGCACCGCCATCACCTCCGACACCGTCGCCGTGCCGGGCAGGAAGGGCACGCCCGAGGCACCCATCGCTCCCAGCAGCGTCGGGGTGGCCCCCGGGGAGACGAGGAACTGCGCCCCCGCCTCCACGGCCTGGTCGACCTGGCCCGGGGTCAGCACGGTGCCCGCCCCGACGGTGATCTCCGGGACCTCGGCGGCGATGGCCGCGAGTGCCTCGAGCGCCACCGGCGTGCGCAGCGTCAGCTCGATCACCGGCAGGCCGCCGGCGACGAGGGCCCGGGCGACCGGGACGGCGTGCGCGACATCGTCGAGGACGACGACGGGGACGACCGGCGCGAGGGAGAGGACCGAGGCGGTTCGCTGGTCAGACGTGCTGGGCAAGGGGAGCCTCCTCCGAGGGGGCGGGCAGGGGACGGATGACGCTCGCACCGGTCTCGGCGGTGCCGACGATGGCACGGAAGCCGGAGAACAGCTCGCGCCCGGTGCCGGCCCACTCCACGTCGTGCGGGGCGCGGCCGGTGGTCTCGCGGCGGTCGAGGTCGGCGTCGGAGAGGGCGACCTCGAGGACGCCGGCGTCGGCGTCGACGGTGAGCAGGTCGCCGTCGCGCACGCGGGCGATCGGCCCGCCCAGCGCGGCCTCGGGGGTGACGTGGATGGCCGCGGCGACCTTGCCGGACGCGCCGGACATCCGGCCGTCGGTGACGATCGCGACCTGCTGACCGCGGTCCTGCAGCACGCCCAGGGCGGGCATGAGCTTGTGCAGCTCGGGCATCCCGTTGGCCGCCGGCCCCTGGTAGCGCACCACGGCGACGAGGTCGCGCCCGTCGAGCCGGCCCTCGGCGAAGGCGGCGAGGAAGTCGGCCTGGTCGTCGAACACCATCGCCGGAGCGGTCACGACGCGGTGCTCGGGCTTGACGGCCGAGGTCTTCACCACGGCCCGACCGAGCCGGCCCGACAGCATCCGCAGGCCACCGTCGGTGGCGAACGGGTCGTCGGCGCCGCGCAGGACGGCGGGGTCGAGGGTGGCCTTCGGCCCCTCCTCCCAGGTGACGCGGTCGCCGTCGAGGCGGGCCTCACTGGTGTGGCGCCACAGCCCGCGGCCGGAGACGGTCAGCACGTCGTCGTGGAGGTAGCCGTGCTTGAGCAGCGTGTGCACCAGGAACGGCGTACCGCCGGCGG
>CAZDAO010000290.1:3538-5177 GCA_964503015.1 uncultured Nocardioides sp.
TGGAGGTAGCCGTGCTTGAGCAGCGTGTGCACCAGGAACGGCGTACCGCCGGCGGCGACGAAGTGGTTGATGTCGGCCGAGCCGTTGGGGTAGATCCGGGTGAGCAGCGGCACCGCGGCGGACAGGTCGGACAGGTCGTCCCACGTGAGCGTGATGCCGGCCGCGGCGGCGATCGCGACGAGGTGCATCGTGTGGTTGGTCGAGCCGCCGGTGGCCAGCAGGGCGACGCAGGCGTTGACGATCGACTTCTCGTCGACGAGGTGTCCGACGGGCGTGGGCTCCCCGCCTGCGGCGGTGATGGCGACGGCCCGCTCCCCCGCGGCGCGCGTCAGGGCCTCACGCAGGGGCGTGCCGGGGTTGGCGAACGTCGCGTCCGGCAGGTGCAGCCCCATCACCTCCATCAGCATCTGGTTGCTGTTGGCGGTGCCGTAGAACGTGCAGGTGCCGGCCGAGTGGTAAGACGCCGCCTCCGCCTCGAGCAGCTCCTCGCGGCCGACCTTGCCCTCGGCGTAGAGCTGGCGCACCCGCGCCTTCTCCCCGTTGGGCAGTCCCGACGGCATCGGTCCGGCCGGGACGAAGACGGTCGGCAGGTGACCGAACGAGAGCGCGCCGATGAGCAGGCCGGGCACGATCTTGTCGCAGACGCCGAGCATCATCGCGGCGTCGAACATGTCGTGCGACAGGGCGACCGCGGTCGACATCGCGATCAGGTCACGGCTGAACAGCGACAGCTCCATGCCGGCGCGGCCCTGGGTGATCCCGTCGCACATCGCGGGCACACCGCCGGCGAACTGGGCCAGCCCTCCCGCGCGGACGATCGACTTCTTCAGCACCTCGGGCACGTCGCGGAACGGCTGGTGCGCCGAGAGCATGTCGTTGTAGGACGACACGATCGCGACGTTGGGCTTGCGCCCCGACTTCAGGCCGTCCTTCACGGGCCCCTCGGCGGCGGCGAAGCCGTGGGCGAGGTTGGCGCAGGCCAGCCGGCCCCGGGCGGGCCCGGCGCTCGTGGCGGCGGCGACACGCTCGAGGTACGCCGACCGGGTCGCGGCGCTGCGGCGGGCGATGCGGTCGGTGACGTCGGCCACGACGGGATGGACGGGGTGGACGGGGTGGACGGTGCTCATGCGGTCTCCTGCCAGGATCGGCCGTCGCGCTCCATGAGCGTCGTGGCGGCTGCGGGTCCGTCGGTGCCGGCGGGGTAGCGCCGGGGTCGGTGGGTGGGGCGCGACCAGTGGTCGAGGATCGGGGCGACCCAGGTCCAGGCGGCCTCGACCTCGTCGCGCCGCATGAAGAGCGTCGTGTTGCCCCGGACCACGTCCATGAGCAGTCGCTCGTAGGCGTCGGGCGAGCGGGCGCCGAAGGCCGCGGCATAGCTGAGGTCGAGCGAGACCGGGTGCAGCCGGATGCCTCCCGGTCCGGGCTCCTTGGCGGTCATGTGCAGCCGCATGCCCTCGTCGGGCTGGACCCGGATGTGCAGGCGGTTGGGCTCGGTGGGCCCCTCGCTGTTCGGGAACATCGCGTGGGGCGGCTCCTTGAAGACCACCACGATCTCCGAGACGCGCTCGGGCATCCGCTTGCCGGTCCGCAGGTAGAACGGCACGCCCGCCCAGCGCCAGTTCTGCACCTCGGTGCGCAT
>CAZDAO010000291.1:0-5155 GCA_964503015.1 uncultured Nocardioides sp.
AGCAGCTCGGAGCCGAGGAAGCGGCGGCCGATGGTCGCGAAGTCCTCGGGGCTGCCCGTGGTGGCGAAGGTGTAGTCGGGCTCGCCCGTCTCGCGCATCAGCCCGGTGCTCGCCAGCATCTTGTAGACGTCCTTCGCGCACTCCTCCGCAGAGCTCACGAGGGTGACCCGGTCGCCCATGACGTAGGAGATGACGCCGGTGAGCAGGGGGTAGTGGGTGCAACCGAGGATCAGGGTGTCGACGTCGGCGGCCACCAGCGGGTCGAGGTACTCGTGGGCGGCGGCCAGCAGCTCGTCACCACCGGTCACCCCCTGCTCGACGAAGTCGACGAACCGCGGGCACGCCTGGATGTGGAGGTCGAGGTCGGGCGCGGCGGCGAAGGCGTCGTCGTACGCCATCGAGCTGGCGGTCGCGCGGGTGCAGATGACGCCGACCCGCCGGTTGCGCGTGGCCGCGGCAGCGCGGCGGGCGGCCGGGAGGATGACCTCCACGACGGGCACGTCGTAGCGCTCGCGGGCGTCGCGCAGCATCGCCGCGCTGGCGGAGTTGCAGGCGATGACCAGCGCCTTGACGCCCTGGCCGTAGAGGTGGTCGAGGCACTCGAGGGCGTACTCGCGGACCTCCCCGATCGGCTTCTGGCCGTAGGGCTGGCGTGCGGTGTCGCCGAGGTAGACGACCGACTCGTGCGGCAGCTGGTCGATCACCGACCGTGCGACGGTGAGCCCGCCGAACCCGGAGTCGAAGATGCCGATCGGGGCATCGGCGCTGGTCCGCGGGTCAGGGGTCGGCACAGGCAGAAGGCTAGGCGGTGGGGCCGTCAGCGGTCACGCCGTCGGGGGCGTCGGTCCGGTCACATCGGTCCCGGCGCGTTAGGGTCGTGCAGTGACTCTGCGTTCCGTGCTCGCGACCGTCCTCGCCTGCTCCGCCGCCGTCCTCGGCCCGGGGCAGGCGCCGGCCCAGGTGCCCGCCGGCTCCCTGCCGCCCCCCACGGCACGTGTGTCGGCCGACGACGCGATCGACTCCGTGCTGGCCATCTCGATCGACGGCCTCAACCCAGACGCGCTGGAGAAGCTCGGCCCGGAGGGAACGCCGAACCTCCACGCGTTCATGGACGCCGGGGCGTCCACCCTCAACGCCCGCACCGAGCACGAGCTCACCATCACCCTGCCCAACCACACCGGCATGGTCACCGGGCGCCGCGTCGATGCGCGTCGGGGCGGACACGGCGTGACGTGGAACGACGACCGCCGCCGTCCCCGCACCGTGCAGGCTGCCGCTCGCGGCCCGGTGGCCTCGGTCTGGTCGGTGGTGCACGACGCCGGCGGCTCGACCGCCCTCTTCGCCAGCAAGACCAAGTTCTCCCTCTGGAAGCGGAGCTGGCCGGCGGGGATCGACCGCACGCGGATCCAGCTGGACAACCCGCGGCTGACCCGGTCGGTGAAGCGCGACCTGCGTGACGCGGACCGCGAGTTCCGCTTCGTGCACCTCTCGCTGCCCGACAACGTGGGCCACGAGCGCGGGTTCATGTCGCGCGCCTACCTCGACGCCGTACGACAGGTCGACGGCCTGGTCGGCCAGGTCGTCGACGCGGTGGAGGACGACCCGGACCTCGCCGGCAGCACGGCGATCATCCTGACCAGCGACCACGGCGGGCGCGGGGCGGACCACTCCGACGCGACCGACGAGGACAACTACCGCGTGGCGTTCATGGTGCGCGGGCCCGGCATCCTCCCGGGCACCGACCTCTACGACCTCAACCCCGACTACCGCGACCCCGGTGACCGGCGCACCAACTACCGCCAGTCCCCGCAGCCGGTGCGCAACGGCGACCTCGCCAACCTCGCGCTCGACCTGCTCGACCTGGACGCCGTACCCGGCAGCCAGCACGACGCCGACCTCGACCTCGACGTGTCGCCGGTCGAGTCGTCAGGACGCTCCTGACCTATAGTCGCCACTGGGGCGAGCATCGGGCTCGCGAGGGGAGGCCCGGATGGGCAGGACCACCAGTGCACGCTTCGTGAGGCGCCTCGCTGCCGCGCTCGCGGTGGCACTCGCGGCGGGCACGGCCCTCCAGGGGCCGGCCGCCTCGGCGCCGTCGGCCGCCGCACCCGACCGATCGGCGACCGACGTCGGGTGGCCGCCGAGCGCGCCCACGCAGCTGGTCATCGACACCCAGGGCGAGCCGGTCGGTCGTGACGACTACGTCCCGGGGACCGTGACGCTCGACGGCGTCACGCACGTCACCGAGGTCCGCGGTCGCGGCAACTCGACCTGGGGATGGGCGAAGAAGCCGTACAAGCTCAAGCTCGAGGAGGACGCCGCCCTGATCGGCACGCGCCCCTTCGACGAGTGGGTGCTGCTCGCCGGCTACGCCGATCGCAGCTCGCTGCGCACCGCCGCCGCCTTCGCCGTCGCCGCGCAGACCCGGATGAGGTGGACGCCCCGCTTCCGCTTCGTCGAGGTCGTCCTCAACGGCCAGCCCCAAGGGCTCTACATGCTCACCGAGCAGGTGGAGGAGGGCGAGGGACGCGTCGACCTGCCCGACGACGGCTACCTGCTCGAGATCAACAGGCGCTACCTCCGCGACGGCGAGCCCGGCTTCCGCACCGGGCGCGGCACCGCCGTCGCGTTCAAGGACCCCGACGAGGTCACCCGGAAGCAACGCCGTCAGGTCAGGCGGGCGGTGACACGTTTCGAGAAGGTGCTCTACGGCCCCTCGTTCGCGCACCCCACGCGGGGTTACGCCGCGTACATCGACGTGCGGAAGCTCATCGACTGGTACCTCGTCGAGGAGTTCTTCTCCAACCAGGACTCCAACTTCCAGTCGAGCGTGCACTTCACCTGGGTGCCGGGCAAGAGGTTCGTCTTCGGCCCGGTCTGGGACTTCGACCTCAGCGCCGGGACCCGGTGGCGCGCGCAGGGCGACACCGACACCTGGCACACCCGCGTCGGTCGTCACTGGGTCGCGCGGATGCTGGAGGACCCCGTGTTCTCCACGAGGGTCAAGAGCCGCTGGGCGAAGCTCAAGCCGCGGGTCGAGGCTGTGATCGCGCAGCTGCCCGCGGCGGCCGACACGCTCGGTGCAGCCGCCGACCGCGACTGGGCACAGTGGCACGCATCCGGCGACCTGCCCTGGACCCACCATGCCGAGACCCGCGCCGGGGAGGTGGCGGCGCTCGGTGACTGGTTGACCCGTCGCGCGCGATGGTTGAGCCGCAACGAGGTGCGCCTGGGGACGGATCGGGTGCGCGTGACCGAGCGCGACCGCACGGTGTGGGTGCCCGTCCAGCTGCAGACGCCCCCGGACACCCCGCTCGTGGTCTCCTGGTCGGTGGTCGCCGGCACGGCGACGGCCGGGGAGGACTTCGAGGCTCGCGAGGGGCAGGTCGTCTTCGCGCCGGGACAGAAGCAGCGCTTCATCCCGGTCCGGATCCTCGACGACGACCGGACGGAGCGACGCGAGACGGTGCGGGTGAACCTGACCGGCACCTCGCGCGACGTCGTGCTCGGCTCCCCCGGCACGACCACCCTGGCGATCCCCCGCAACCGCCGCTGAGCCGTCAGCGGACGGCGGCGGCCTCCCAGCCCAGCGGCCAGGGGTTGAACCGGCAGCCGCCGGTGCCCTTGGACTGCTGCATCATCACCGGCGCCGGTCCGCCCCCGGCCGGGCACGACGCGTGGCCGCGCCCGAGCCAGTGGCCGGTCTCGTGGTTGACCACGAGGTGGCGGTAGTCGCGCAGCGAGCGGCCCGCCGCGTTCCACGCCGGTGAGGCGTGCTTCCAGCGGTCCTGGTTGATGACGACGAAGCGACCGACCCGACACGACCACGTCGCCGAGCACGCCGACGAGAACGACGGCACGGTGCCGGCGGCCGCCAGCACGAGCGTGAAGTCACCGCCACGGCGGACGCGGCGGAACTCGACGCCGCCGTAGCGCCAGCCGCGCGGGTCGGCGTACGTCTGCTGGGCCTGGCGCCGGAACTGCGCCACCGAGGTCGTGATCCGTCCGCGCGTGGCTACCGAGTACGTCACCCGCCGCCGCACCGGGATCGCGTAGCCCTCGGCCGTCTGCTGGCCGGGAGTCGTCGTCCGCCGGTGGTCGTCGCCCCGATCACCACCTGCCTGAACAGGCGTCGCCGCCAGTGACGCGACGAGCGCGAGGAGAGGGAGGACGCGGACGACCCGGTGCGTGGGACGGTGCATGGACGGAGCCTAGACGCGCAGCGGGGCCGTGCGGCGTGGCGTCGCCGCACTTGGTCCTGCGCACCACCCTGCTGCGATGGCGAGTGGTCCATCGCAGGCGGCTGGCGCTCCCGACCAAGTGCTCCCGACCAAGTGCCGCCGAGCGTGCGGTCGGGCCCGGGGCTGCGACCCTAGGCCCAGAGCTGGCCGTCGAGGGCGTCCTCGGCGTCGTCGACGGTGCCTTCGTAGGCGCCGGTAGAGAGGTACTTCCACCCGCCGTCGCACACGACGAAGGCGATGTCCGCGCGCTCCCCCGCCTTGACCGCCTTGGCGGCCTGGCCGAGCGCGGCGTGCAGGATGGCGCCGGTGGAGATGCCGGCGAAGATGCCCTCGAGCTCGAGCAGCTCCCGCACCCGGCGTACGGCGTCGCGCGGGCCCACGCTGAAGCGGGCGTCGATGAGCGAGGCGTCGTAGAGCTCGGGCACGAATCCCTCGTCGAGGTTGCGCAGGCCGTAGACCAGCTCGCCGTAGCGGGGCTCGGCGGCCACGATCCGCACGTCGGGCTTGGCGCGGCGGAAGAAGCGGGAGACGCCCATGAGCGTGCCGGTCGTGCCGAGACCGGCGACGAAGTGGGTGATCTCCGGCAGGTCGGCGAGCAGCTCGGGCCCGGTGCCCTCCTCGTGTGCGAGGGCGTTCGCCTCGTTGCCGTACTGGTAGAGCATCACCCAGTCGGGGTGCTCGCCGGCGATCTGCTTGGCCACGCGCACGGCCTCGTTGGAGCCGCCGGCCGCGGGTGAGGAGACGATCTCCGCACCCCACATCCGCAGCAGCTGGCGCCGCTCCTCGAGGTGCCCTTCGGCAGCCCCGCGCTCGTGGAGACGATGGTCCTGGCGTTCCTGGCGGGTGCGGCCATCCACGCCGCGCGGCGGCCGGACACGCCGCTGCTGCTGCTCGCCGCGGCCGCCGGCACGATG
>CAZDAO010000292.1:0-5154 GCA_964503015.1 uncultured Nocardioides sp.
CGATGTCGACGTACGTCGCCAGGTCGGGCTGCCGCTCGGCGACGAGGTGGGCGACCGCGGACTCGCGCACGGCCTGCCCGGCGGTGCGCTTGAAGTAGCCGTGCCAGCCCGCGCGACCGGTGCGCATCCCGCGGAACCAGCCGTTGAACAGCTCGATCGTGCTGGCGGGGGTGGTGAACTTGTAGGCCGGGTCGGGCACGCGCCAGCCGGGGCCGTAGGTGACCGTCAGGAACTTGTCGGTGTCGGCGGGGACCGGGAAGGTGCGGCCCTCGAGCGTCGCCGAGCCCAGCGGGTAGATCCAGGACCGCTCGAAGGGCACCGCGATCTCGCCCATGAGGTAGAGGATGCCGTCGCGCATGAAGCCGCCGAACACGTCGAGCCCGCGGTCGAGGCCGTCGCTCTCCTCGACGTGGACCTTGAAGGCGATCGCGGAGTAGCGGGTGACCCGGTAGCCCATGTCGGTCAGGGTGCGCTGCAGCCGGAAGGACTCGCGGATCACGTCGACAGGGTGGTCGCGGTCGCTGACGTAGCCGAGGTCCGCGTCGCTGTCGTGGCCGATCAGGCCGCCGTCGCGGATGGCGCCCAGCGCGGTGCCGTAGGCGAGGAACGGCTGGACGCCGGCCTCCCGGAGGGCACCCAGCACCTCCTCGATGGCGTCGAGCAGCGGCTCGACCTGCGCGGCGTCGCGGGTGTCGAAGGTCTCGACCAGCTTGAGGGACTTGTCGATCGCGAGGGGTCGTCCCGCCGCGTTGACGACCTCGATGGGACCGGTCCCGCTGCCGAAGCGCACCGAGCCCGCGAAGATCTCCTCGCCCGAGGCGGCGTCGGTGAGGGTGAGGTCGGCGACGCCGTCGAGGAACGGCCGCAGCGGCTTGGGCCAACGCACCACACGGCCGCCGTCCTCCTCCTCGCCGTCGCGCTGGAGCCAGAAGGACCAGATGCGCCGGCCGCCGAAGGAGACGTCGACCAGCCGCTCGTGGCGACCGGCGAGGTGCACGCCGTCGACGTCGATGTCCCGGACCTCCGGCGCGCCACGAAGGCGCCACGCGGTCAGGGGTCTCACAGCGCGGAGTATATCGACGGTGGGCGGGCCGGCCGACCCGGTCACCCGTCGGCGAGCAGCGTGGCCCCGGAGCTCACCAGGTTGTGGTCGGACGCCTGGCCGACGCCGGCGACGGAGTAGCCCTCGAAGTCGACCCCGGTGGATCCGAAGATCCAGTCGACCTGCATCCCGCTGGGCGGCGCACAGCCGCCGGCGCTGCTGCCACCGGCCGCCGCGGAGAAGACACCGCCCGCGGTGAAGCGGCAGAAGATCTCCTCGCGCTCGTTGTAGTCGCCCGTGGCGATGACCGGGATGCCCTGCTCCTGGTGGAGGGCGGTCAGGTGGGAGATCTCGATGGACGCCGCCTCGGACCGCCAGCGGGCGTTGTTGCCGAGCCGGGGGGTGTCGGCCGGGTTGTGGAAGTTGGCGAACCAGGCGCGACGGCCCGTGGTGGTCGACTCCAGCAGCACCACCGGCATCTCGATGCGGCTGCCACCGGCGTACGGGATGGAGAGGGTGTGCGCGTCGACCAGCTGCCACATGCTCGAGCGCCAGGCGATGTTGAAGCGCACCGACTTGTCGCCCATCGCCAGACCGGGGTAGAGCGAGTACTCCCCCGCCCGCGCGCTGAACATGTTGAACTGCGAGGCCTCCATCTCCTGGAAGCCGACCACGTCGACGGCGCTGCGGCGCAGCGCGGCGATCGCCATGTCCATGCGCGGGCTCGCGTCGGGGAACCCGGGCTTGTTGCCACCGGGACCGGTGTGCGAGTCACCGAGCAGGTTGAAGGTGGCGACCCGGAACGAGAACGGCTGCGTGCGGCGCTCGAGCTGCTGGTTGACCTGCTCGGCGAGCCGGCGCTGGGCCGCGCGGAAGCGGCGCACGGAGCGCTCGAGGGCCGGCGACGTGGTGGCGGAGGTGGGCTCGGCGGCCGGCGGCTCGGTGCCGCGCTCGGCCTTGACACCATCCCCGCCGCTGCCGCCTGCCTCGGTGTCGTCGCCGTCGGCGTCGCCGCGGTCGAGGTCGGAGGTGTCCGCGTGGTCACCGACGCGGTCGCCGGAACCGTCGGTGGACTGCGAGCCCAATCCGATCGAGCCCTGCGGCCCGCCGGGGCCGGTGCCGGCGCCGAAGGAGAACCACAGCAGGCTCGCGAGGACCACGACCACCACGCCGGGGACCAGCCACTCCGGGGGTGCTCGGAGCGCGCTCGGGAGAGCGGGGAGCTTCCTGGGGTTCACGGTCACCTTCTGGCTGGGGAGCCGACTGAGGCAGGCACGACGCCATCCCCGCCCGAGGCTCGAGGCATCAGGGTACCGGGAAGCGCACTACCACGCCCAGCGAACGAGGAACTCCGCAGGTGACGGACGTCTCCGCTCAGGCCCCCGGCAGGGTGGCCGGGTCGAAGATCTGGAACCGCTGGTCGGTGTCCATCGTCGAGCCCGGGACCGGCGGCAGCCGCAGCACCCGGGTGACCAGGTTGGCGACCCCTCCCGTGCGGATCGGCTGCATCCCCGAGTAGTTCGGCTGGTCGCTGGAGGGCGAGGACAGCGACGGGTTCAGGCCGTAGAGGTCGTCGTCGGCCGGCACGCCGGGACCGGTCACCCACATCGGGACCCGGTAGCCCGGGGCCCACGACTTCGCCCCCTTGCCGGACTTCTGCGCACCGGAGGTGCCGACCACGACGAGGAGCGTCGTGCCGTTCATCTCCGGCTGCGCCGCGATCCCGCGCCGGATGGCGGCCACCCGCTGGGAGACCTTGCGCACCGCGCGCTGGTAGGCGTCGCCGGTGTAGCCGCCGCGCTGGCCCTCCTTGTAGGCACCGGACAGCTCGACGACGCTGAGGTCGAAGGGACGGCGCGCGATCTTGGACTTCCACCACGCCACGGCCTTGGAGTCGTCGCGCAGCACGGTGGCCTTGTCGAACTTCGCCGTGCCGTCGTCGACGCCGTAGGGGTCCTTGCCGCCGGACTTCTTGTTCCAGCTCGTCCGCACGAGCTGCGCCTCGGGCCGGCTGGCGACGAAGCTGGTGCGCAGGGAGTTGTTGTGGGCGAGGTCGAAGATGCTCGAGACGTACTGCCCGGCAGCGGCGTGCACCGTGCCCGGCTTCTTGCCGCGAGCGCCCACGCCGTGCCCGCCGGCCTTGGGGAAGACGCGGCGGCCGGTGAGCAGCGAGACCAGGTTGGCGTCCGGGCTGGTGCTCTCGACCACGGTCCGGGCGTTCATCGTCGAGGCGCCGTTGGCGGCCATGCGCTCGAGCTCGGCGGCCTTGGGGCCGAGGCCACGGACGACCGTGGACGTCAGGCCGGGCACGGCGACGACCACGACGTGCTGGGCCGTCACCGGCGCGGAGGCGGGCACGACGACGTTGGTCGTGTAGAGCGGGTGGTCGCTGGTCTTGGACACGTAGTCGTTCCACACCCGCGTGTAGCTGTTGAAGAACACGTCCTTGGTGCCCATGATCCAGTCGATCGCACCCCCGCCCGGCGGCGAGCAGGTGGTGCCGTCGACGTAGCCGCCGCTGGCGGACCACAGGTCGGCGCCCGGGGCGACGGCGCAGTAGTAGTCGTCGCGCTCGTTCTTGTCGCCGAAGGAGATGAAGGGGGCGTCGGGGTAGGCGGCGCGCAGCTCGTTGGCGAGCGCCACCTCCATCGCGAAGCCGGCGTCGCGCCACTGCTGGGCGGGACCGCGGGTGTCGGCGGGGTTGTGGGTGTTGAAGAACCAGGCCCGGCGACCGGTGTCGAGGTTCTGCAGCAGCACGGCCGGCATCCGGCTCGGCACGCCGGAGAAGTAGGGGATCGGCAGGGTGCGCGCCTCGAGCAGCTGCCAGGTGTCGGTGCGCCAGCCGATCGAGTTCACCGACGGGGCGCCGGAGGTGGTGTCCAGTCCGGGGTAGGTCTGCCAGGACGTGCCCATCAGCTCCTGGAAGCGCGCGGCCTGCGGCGGCTGGAACTCCTGGAAGCCGACGACGTCGAGGTCGTGCTCACCGAGCAGCGACACCACGCGTTCCATGCGCACCGCGCCGGAGTCCCAGCCCTTGCGGTTGCCGCCGGGGGCGGTGTGGTCGGCACCGAGCACGTTGAAGGTCGCGGCGCGGAAGAACGTCGCCGGGGTGGTCTGCATGGCCGTCGAGGAGGACGCGCGGGCCTGCTGGCCGACCTGCTGGGCCGGGACCTCCGCGGCCACGGGTCGGACGGAGGCGTGCGGACCGCTCGCGGTCCCGGCGAGGGTGCCGGCGGCCGCGAGGGCGATCACGGCAGGCACCACCACACCGAGGGCGCGGAGGGGAAGGGTCTTCGCGAACATGGGGTTGCTGGCCTCACAGTGTCGTCGGGGAAGTGGCGTCGCTCGAGGTGGTCGACCGAACCACCCGGCGCACGCACCCGGCCCCCGATCGATGTGACAGGAGTGACTCCTGCGCCGCAAGCGTAACATCCCGACGCGGTGCGACCCGGGTTGTCGGGTGAGGGCCGTGGCGGCGTGCGCACGCTAACGTTGCGGCCGTGAGCACCACCCCGACGCGCGTCTTCGTGGCCAGGCTCGTCGGGCTGCCGATCTTCGACCCCCAGGGCGACCAGGTGGCCAAGGTGCGCGACCTGGTCGTCGCGCTCCGCACCGAGACGAGCCAGCCGCGGGTGCTCGGCATGGTCGCGGAGGTCTTCGGACGCCGGCGGATCTTCGTGCCGATGACCCGGATCACCGCCATCGACAGCGGCCAGGTGCACACGACGGGCCTGCTCAACATGCGCCGGTTCGAGCAGCGCTCGACCGAGACGCTCGTGATGGGCCAGATGCTCGACCGCACGGTGACCATCAAGGACTCCGCGAAGGAGGGCGGCATCACCGGCGTCGTCTACGACGTGGCGATGGAGCAGGCCCGCAACCGCGACTGGGTGCTCTCCCGTGTCGCCGTGCAGGAGCCCAGCAAGGGCTTCCGACGGCGTGGCCAGACCCACGTCGTGGAGTGGCGCGACGTCACCGGCCTGACCCGGCACGAGCCGACCCAGGGCGCCACCCACCTGATCGCGGCGCTCAACGACATGCGACCCGCCGACGCGGCCAACATGATCCACGACCTCCCGCCCGAGCGGCGTACGGCGGTCGTCGCCGCGCTG
>CAZDAO010000293.1:0-5144 GCA_964503015.1 uncultured Nocardioides sp.
TCGAGGACGTCGAGGAGGAGTTCGAGGCGTTCGGGATCGTCGGTCTCTACCAGTTCACCTGGTGCCAGGACATCGGCAGCCGCCCCGACGAGCGCGAGCTGATCGTCGCCCGGGCCCACGAGGCCTACGCGGTGTTCAGGCAGCGACACCCTGACGCATGGCTGGGCTGGATCAGCTGGCCCGGCATGCAGCCGGAGCTGGCCAGGCGCGCCGCTCCTGACACCGACCTCGACTTCATCCTCGACTCGGACACCCACGGGGACGCGCCCATCCTCGTGCTCGTCGACCCTCAGGCGGCCGAGGGCTGAGACCCGGTCACTCGCTCCAGGAGCGCGGCAGGCTGCTGTTGGCGACGCGGTTCTCCGCGTCGATCATCCAGGCGAGCTGCTCGAGGCGCTCGAGGATGGCGTGGATCATGTCGGCCGAGGTGGGGTCCTCCTCGTCCACCTCGTCGTGGATCCGGCGACCGGTGCCGGCGACGGCGTAGAGCGCCGCGACGATCAGGTCCACGCAGTCGCCGGTGTTGACCTCGTCGGCGGGGAACTCGGGGAGCGACGACTGCGCGGCGACGGACGCCGCGCGGGCGTCGGGGGTCACGTAGACCGCGCGCATCCGCTCGGCCACGTCGTCGGAGAAGCCGCGGGCGGCGTCGACGACCTCGTCGAGGACGAGGTGCAGGTCGCGGAAGTTCTTGCCGACAACGTTCCAGTGGGCCTGCTTGCCCTGCAGGTGGAGGTCGGTGAGGTCGACCAGCAGCTGCTGGAGGTGGCCGCCGAGGCGCTCGGAGGCCTGGAACGCGGGGCGGGCCGTGTGGGTGGCGCGGGTGGTGGTCTGGGTCATCACACTGTCCTCTCGTCTTCTCTGGTGCTGCGACACCTCCTACTCAACACCCTTTTCTTGAATGATTCCAGTAAGGTCAGCCTCGCCTCACGCTCGTCGGGGGCGCAGCACGACGACGTTGTCCGGCAGCGGCCGGCGCCGCCCTCGGGCGGGTCGCGCGGCGTCGCACGAACGGGTGAGCGTCCGCTCGGACACCCGGTTGGCGTCGACCTCGACCACGCGTCCAGCACCGACCACGATGCCGTCGAGGACGTGGTCGAACGTGAAGCCGGCGAACGTGACCGACCCCTCTCCCTTGGCGCCCGCCCGCAGCAGGTGGTCGACGAGGAATCGCAGCGACGGCAGCATCATCGACGCCTTCTCCACCATCGGGTCCCAGGTGAGGCAACAGCCACCGGGGCACACCTCCCACGCCAGGCGCGCGAACGGCACGTCGCGGTCACCCCGGCCGGTCGGCGTACCGCGCAGCGTCCCGCCGGAGGCGGCGAGGTCGGCGAGGTGGGACCGCTCGGCCTCGGTGAGGGCAGGACGGATCCGGACGCAACCGGTGAACTCGTGCATGCCCGGACTCGTGCCCCGGCAGGCGTGCCGGAAACCGGGACCTATGAATCTGTGGACAGCCCGACCGTCGCCGTCCAGAAGGCCTCGAGCAGCTCCTGGATGCCCGGCGCACCCAGCTCGACCTGGGTCAGCAGGACGGCGACGGTGCCACTGGCGGGGTGGACGTAGGCGGACGTACCGGCGGGCACCGACAGGGAGGCGGTCCCGGGGACCGCCTCCCCCGGTCTCAGCCCAGGCGCCACTTCTGGTTGGCGGTCCCCGCGCAGGTCCAGAGCTGCAGCGCGGCACCGTTGGCCGCGTTGACGTCCTTGACGTCCACGCACTTGTTCGCCTGCGGGTTGACCAGGTCGCCGGCGCCGCTCAGCACGAACTGCTGCGCCGGGTTGCCGCTGCAGCGCGCGATCTGGATCGGCGTGCCGTCGGCGGTCCCGCCGCCGGCGACGTCCATGCACATCCCGTTCTGCGTGCGCAGGGTGCCGCTGACGCGCTCCCAGCGCTGGTTGGTGCCGCCGTGGCAGTCCCACATGATCAGGCGCTGGCCGTCGGCGAAGTTCCAGTTCGGCACGTCGATGCACCTGTTGTTGAGCTGGCTGACGAGCGTGCTGCCGGCGCCGGTCGGCGGCGGGCTGGTCGTGCCTCCCGGACCGAACGGCGTCAGCGTGATCCCCGCGGACCGGGGGTCGCCGCTGTGCACCAGCGACTCCTGGGCCTGGACGTCGTCGAAGGCGAACCCGTAGGCCCGGCCGTCGACCATGTTCTGGTGCACCAGCCGCGAGTAGTGGTTGGTGATCGCACCCTGGTAGAAGTCCGCCGCCGTCCCGCTCGGCTGGGTGTCGAGCCGGCCGAGGGTCGAGCGGTGCAGCGCCGCGCACAGCGTCCGGGCGATCGGGCCGACGACCTGGTCGTTCGGCGCCCCGAGGGCACCGTCGCATCCCCAGACGTTTCCGGTGCTCGGCCGCTGGAACGACGCGACCTGCTGCCCGGAGCCGTTGGTGAAGGTCATCGTCGTCCCCGACGTGCGTCCGTAGTAGCGCACGTCGGGCCGGTCACCGAACGGCACGACGGTGAGCGTCTTGGAGGTGTAGGCGCTCCACGCGCTGGCGATGTAGGGGTCGAGGTAGTTGCGGTCGAAGTAGCCCGCGTCCGCCCCCTTGCCCGGGGCGAGGACGCGCAACACCGTGCCGTCGGCGCGGGTGCGGACCAGCCCGCCCCAGCCCGCCTGGTTGCGGATGCCGTTGATGACCTTGTTGCGGCCGTCGTCGACCAGCTGGCCCGTCCTCCGGGTGACGCCGTCGGCCCCGGTCACCGAGACGGCGTGGGGCACGGCGAACATGTCGACCTGCGAGCTGTTGAGCCACAGCCCGGCGTCGTTGTAGGTGAGCTCGCTCCAGTCGAAGAGGATGTTCTCGCTCGGGTCGCCGGGCGCCCATGGCGCCGGCTGCACGAGGCCGTCCGGGGTCAACCGGAAGGGCAGCCGCTCGCCGAAGGACATGTACGCGCGGCCCGAGAAGCCGCGCGGCACGTGGAGCGTCGTGCTCGCGCCTGTGCCACCCATGCGGATCGAGACGTCGGGCGCCGGGCTCGGCGGGTTGCTGCCCGCCGGCCACGGGCTGAAGGCCCCGGCCTGGTCGACGTACCCGAGGCGGCCCGTCGCGAGGTCGACGCCGACGACGTAGAGGTAGACGTCCTCCCCGCGCTGCGACTGGTTGACGATGGAGAACGGCAGCCGGTCGGGGCCGACCGCGACGGCGGCCGGTGGCGGGCTGGCGAGCGAGAGACTGGCCGCGAGGGCGGCCAGGGCGACGAGTGCGCGTCGGATGCGCATGGTGGACCTTCTTCCCGAGAGAGTGTGACGACGGTCACGTTATGAGAGCGCTTCCACCATCTGTCAAGAGCACGGTCGGGCACCCCGGGCGGTGGTCTGCGGACCACTTCCGGCAGTGGTCCGGTCCGCTCGTCTGCCGTCGGGGCATGATCGAGCCATGACCGAGCGCAACGTCCTGGGCGGGGAGCTGGAGCCGTGCGGCACCGACCCGGTGACCGGTTTCCACCGCGACGGCACGTGCACCGTCGGCCCGCACGACGTCGGGCTGCACGCCGTGTGCGCGGTGATGACCGAGGAGTTCCTCGCCCACCAGGCGTCGGTCGGCAACGACCTCTCGACGCCGCGTCCGGAGTGGGCCTTCCCCGGCCTCGTGCCCGGGGACCGCTGGTGCGTCGTCGCCGCCCGCTGGCTCCAGGCGTACGACGCCGGGGTCGCCGCCCCGGTCGTGCTGGCGGCCACGTCCGAGCGCGCACTGGACGTCGTACCGCTGGAGGTGCTGCGGTCGCACTCCGTCGACGTGCCGCCGGACCTCAGCGCCTGGGAGTGAGGAGCCGACCGGCCGGGAGGCCTACAGGTGGTGGAGCTTCGGGTACGGGTGGGCCACCCGCAGCACCTGTGCCCCGAAGTCGACGGTGACGGCGTGGTTGTCCACCGCGACGACCCGGCCCAGTCCGTGGAGGTCGTGGGTGACGCGGTCGTCGACCTCGAACACCTCGACCACCGGGTCGACCTTGGGCTTGAACGGGCTGCTGGGGAGGTGCTTCGGTCCGCGCTGTGTGGTCATCACCTCGAGTATGCACCCTCACGGGTGGGAGCGGGGCATCTCGAGGTGACTCGCACGTCGCGTCAGCGGCCGGCGGCCGCGTCCAGCCAGCGCGACCCGCACGCCGGGCACTCCCGGTCGTGGCCGGGGTGCACGCAGCCGGCCCACCGCACCCCGTCGGCCCCACTGCCGAGGTCGTCGGCACTCGCGGGACCACCGATCACCACGTGCACGACGTCGCCCGAGCCGCACCGCGGGCAGGCCTCGCGCGCGACGGGGCGGGGCTCCTCCGGCTCGACGGTGCGGGCCGCGGGTGGC
The DNA here is from genome assembly GCA_964503015.1 of uncultured Nocardioides sp. Classification (GTDB taxonomy): domain Bacteria; phylum Actinomycetota; class Actinomycetes; order Propionibacteriales; family Nocardioidaceae; genus Nocardioides. The sequence goes on from CAZDAO010000293.1 coordinate 4,308, forward strand.
AGGTCGGGGAAGTACATCGCCTCCGAGGCTACGCCCGGCCACCGACAGTGCCCGGCCGCACGACCTCCGCGTAGACCCCGAACACCGGCTCGCCCGCGGCGTTCGTCGGCCGCGACCCCACCAGCTCCTTGAGGAGCCGCCGGTCCTTCGCACCGGTCGAGGGGTCGTGGTCGACCACCGCGCAGCGCGGGACCGGGCCACCGACACGGATCTCGGCGCCGCCGACCCCGAACGAGGTGCCGAGCCACGAGTCCTCGACCCACGGCTCGTCGGTCTCGACGACGAGCGTCGCGCGGAAGCGGGCGGCCTCGGCCGCGACGGCCTCCAGCGAGGCGGTGCCCACCACGGTGACCGGCGCGGCGAACACCACGCCACCGCGGGGCGCGGCGGCAAGGCGTACGTCCCGGCCGAGGAGGTCGGAGACGAGGGCGTCGTGCGGTCCCTCCACCAGCGACAGCGGCACCTGGCGGCCCCAGTAGTCGCAGGCGACGGTCTCCCCCGACGCGCGCGCGGGCGCGGCGACAGACTCACCGGACGGGAGGGTCATCGAGAGCTCGTCGCCCTCGACCCGTGCGACCACGCCGAGCAGTGACGGGTGCTGCACCGTGCGCAGCACCTGGCGGCCCGCGACGTCGACCAGGCACCATGCCCGGTCCCCCACCGCCCCCCGCTCGTCGAGCTCGACCGACGGCAGCGCGAGGTGCCGCATGCCCTTGACCGGCGAGAACCCCGCGGTGCGGACGACGAGCTCGGCGGGCATGGGGCCATGCTCGCATCCACCTGGCGACGTACGACGACACGACGGGCCGACGATGCGCCGTGGGAGCGCGACCGATC
>CAZDAO010000294.1:0-5101 GCA_964503015.1 uncultured Nocardioides sp.
GCCGGGCAACGTGAGCACGAACGCGTCGGGGACGGCCGCGCTGCGCAGCGCCGAGGCGCCGACGAAGGACGGCAGCCGGTTGAGCGTTGGCGCTGCCGCGTCGAGCACCGTCAACGCGCGCTCGGTGTGCAGCGAGAGGACCTCACCACGCACGGCGGCCACCCGGTCCACCGGGTCCTCGATCGACAGCGGCGCCGAGACGAGTGCTGCGGCGAACCGGTTGCCCAGGTCGTCGGCCCGGTCGAGGGAGACGCGGACGCCGACGGGGATCTCGGCCACCGGGCTGTCGCGCCGCCCGTGGTAGCGCTGCAGGCCGCCCAGGACGATCGCGACCGCGGCGTCGTCGAGGGTGCCGCCACCCTGCCGGGCCACCTCGCGGATCGGCTCGAGGGGGGCGTCGAAGGTGAGGAAGGTCCACGACCGCCCGGTGCGGGGCGTGAGCTCCGGCGAGGCGGGCGCGGTCCGGGTGACGAGGCGGCGCACGGACGCGGCGTAGCGCAGCGCGGAGCCGAGTGCGGCCTGGGGTCGCGCGGCGGCGCGCCCGAGGTTGCGCAGCGACGCGACGGCGACCTCGGGCAGCGTCCCGACCTCCGCCCGCAACCCGGAGACGGCGAGCTCGACCGGATCGGCGGCGACCGCCACGACGTCGTCCGCGATCGGCTTGCGTGCGGTGTGCGACCGCTTGCCGGACTGGAGCATCGAGAGCAGCTGGACCGTGCCGAGCGGGTCGGCGAGCGCGTGGTGGATCTTCAGGACGTACGCCGCGCCATCGCCGTGCGCTCCGTCCAGCCCCTCGAACAGCACACCCTCCCAGAGCGGTCGCGAGCGGTCGAAGGGACGTAGCGCGATCTGCGCGGCATGCGCCAGGACCTCGTCGCGGTCGGCGACGCGCTCGCGGCGCAGGTGGTAGCCGAGGTCGAAGGTCGGGTCGTCAGCCCACGTGGGCGGTGCGGTGGGGACGACCGGGTCGACGACACGCTGGCGCAGCCGCCGCACGAGCCGGGTGCCCCAGTCGGTCGCGGCGACGAGGCGCTCCCAGTCGGGCGCCCGGTCGAGGTCGATGACGACGGTCGTGGTGGACGACTGCACGGGGTGCCGCTCGGCACGCCACAGCAGGGTCTGCATCGGGGTCAGCGCGGAGCCGGCCGACCAAGTCGCCGCGCCGCCCCAGCACTCGAAGTCCTCACCGGAGGTCACGAGGGCCACCTCGCCAGCGTCTCCTCGAACTTCGCGTGCAGGGCCGCGATGCGCTCGCCCATCCGGTCGACCTCCCAGTCGGTCTCCGGCTCGAGGACGCACACGTCGACGACGCCGGGGTGGAGCACCAGGGAGCTGCGGCGCATCAGCTCACCGGTGTTGCGGAGCACCACGGGCACGACGGGTACGCCGGCCTGCGCCGCCAGGTGGAACGCGCCCTTGCGGAACGGGCCGAGCACCGGCGTCGCCGACCGGGTGCCCTCGGGGAAGATCATCAGCGACGTGCCGCTGCGGATCCGCTCGACGACGCCGTCCAGGGTGGCGCGGGCCGAGGCGGAGTCGGAGCGGTCGATGTAGGCGGGGTCGATCACGACCGACCCGACGACGGCGCGCGGGTCCCAGCGCGCCTCCTTCTTGGCCACGATGGTGAAGTCGCGCTCCAGCAGCCGGCCGAGCACCGGGATGTCGAGCGAGCTCTGGTGGTTGGCCACGAAGATCGCCGGGCGGTGGGTCCAGAGCCGCTCCTGGTGCAGCACCCGCATCGAGACGCCCGCCAGGGCCATCGGGACGTGCGTGGCCAGCTTGACCGCGAGGTTGCGGCCCTCGCGCCGGTTGCCCCGCGCGAGTCCCCAGCCGATCCCGGCCGCCACGCCGGCGTTCATCCCGGCGAGCGCGGCGAGCGTACGGCCGGCGGCGACCAGCGAGCCGCCGACCGGGTCGGACAGGTCGAGCACCGGCCAGCCCAGCCGGGCGGCTGCAGACCGGAGGTCGCGGTGCGGGTTGAGCGCCGTCGGATGCCCGACGGAGGACAGGAAGGCGACGTCCTCGTAGCCGTTGCCGTAGGCGTAGGACTGCGCCAGGTCGATGCCGTGCGCCTTGGCGAAGCGGCGTACGCCGGTGGCCTTGTGCCGTCCCCACAGCATCGGCCCATCGGTGGCGCCGGTGAACTGACCGTCCTCGACGACCAGCTGCGTGCAGACGAGGTGCTCGACGCCGAGGTCGCGGGCGACCGGCCCGATCTGGTAGCGGGTGGCCGCCGAGGCGATCGCGACGGTGTGCCCGGCGCGCTGGTGGGCGGCGACCAGCGCGCGCGACTCGCGGCGGACGGTGCCGGCGATCTTGGAGCGGAACAGCCGCTCGCCCAGGTCGGCGAAGGAGTCCTCGGACACCCCGCGCATCGCGGCGAAGGCGACGTGCGCGATGGCCGTCGGGTCGCCGCCGAGCTCGCCGTCGACCGCGGTCACCACGGTCCGCAGGAACTCCGCGGGCGAGACCTCGCGCCCGCGGAGCCGGTCGCCGTAGAAGGTCGCGGCGGTGTAGCCGGCGACGAGCGTGCCGTCGAGGTCGAAGAACGCACCGACCTCCGGGCCCTGCGGCCCCTCCTCGATCGCCGCGACGACCGCCTCGACCTCGGGCGAGAGCGCGGTCATACGGGGTCCCCGCGGCGTTGTTCGGGGGAGCGCAGCGGAGGAGAGGAACGTCGTGGGGTGTTCTTCACCGGCTCTCCTGCCGGTGGCGCGGCTGGGGCACCGACGGGCTGGGCTCCCCGGCGATCTCACCGATGATGTTGACCTGGCGCACCGAGTCGCGCAGCTCCGCGGCGAAGGCCTCGCGGGCGCTGCCCACGCCCTCGCGCCCCTCCAGCAGGCCGCGGTGTCGCGCGAGCGCGAGAGCGGTGCGGAAGAGCTCCAGCGAGACCGATTCCTCGCTCGCCACCTTGCGCTGCAACGCCCACTGCCGGCCGACCGCGAGCGAGTCGGCGAGCAGGTCGTCCTCGTCGACCGCGCTGTCGCCGCGGTCGGCGAGGCGGTCGGCGACCACGAGGTAGGCCTCGAGGAACGGCCGGAGCACCAGGTGGGAGAGGTGGGGTCGGGCGGACACCAGCAGCTCGCGCGCCCGGGCGGGCGTCATGGCGCCCCCGTCCTGCCCGGCGTCCTCGCCGACGAGCAGCCGGAGCTCGGTGCGCAGGTCGTCCTCGAAGCCGGCCCGGCCGGGGAAGAAGAACTCGAACTTGAGGAGGTCGCGCATCCGCTTCGCCTCCTCCCAGCCGACCTGGAGCTCGCCGCCGGGCGGCAGCTCGGCACCCGGCTCCAGCTCGCTGACGGTCAGCAGGGCGAGCTCGCCGATCGCGCGCTCGACGAGGATGTGGATGACGGTGTTGCGGTAGAACGCGGCGACCAGGTGCTGGTCGTCGCCGATCTTCCAGACCGGCTCGGTCCCCCCGTCGTACGCCGTCAGCACGCCGCTGCGGGCCAGCTCGGCCAGCGCCCGACGGATCGTCGCGCGGTCGCGCAGGTCGGCGGCCCCGGCCACCGGCCACCGCCGGGACTCGATGTAGGCGGCGAGCGGCTCGACGGTCTCGAGCACCTCGTCCATCGTCATGGCCCGGTCGGCGCCGAGCAGCGCGAGGCTCACGATGGCCGTCACCGTCACCGGTGTGGCCCGGTTCAGGCGGTGGGAGATGTCGAGCGCGACCCGCTCCACCGCCTGGTGGCCGGTGACGCCCTCGGCTGCGAGCTCGGCCATCCGCTCGCGCAGGGAGAACGGCTCGCCGACGGTGAGGTAGGCGCGGCCGAGGCGGTTGCGCTGGAGCCGCGCGAAGCGCACCAGCCAGCGCCAGTCCTCCGGCGTCTTGCTGGCGCCGCGCGCCTCCTGGGTCATCAGGGAGACCTCGTGGAGCTGGTCGTAGACGACCGCCATCGGCACGACCTGCACGTCGGGGGCGTCCTCCCCCTCCACCGTGTCGGTCAGGTACTTCAGGATGCCGTGGACCGGCGGCCTGAGCTTGCCCGTGCGGGTGCGGCCGCCCTCGATCGACCACGCGAGGTTGCGCTTGTTGACCACCATCTGGCGGATGTAGGAGCGCAGCGCCAGCCGGTAGACCGGGATCTCCTGGGTCGAGCGGCGGATGAAGATCAGCCCCGTCCGGCTCGCCACCGACCCGATGACCGGGAGGTTCAGGTTGGCGCCGCCGAAGGTGTAGGTCGGCGAGAACCGGCGCGCCATCAGCGCGTTGGGGATGACCATGCCGTCGAGGTAGGACCGGTGGCTGAACGCCAGCGCCAGGCTGTGGTCGCGGTCGACCCGCCGCAGCTGCTGCATGTCGTCCTCGTCCACCAGGACGTCGTACGCCCGGAGGAACCAGTCCCCCATCCGGGCCCACCCCTGGGAGGCGCGGTCGTCGTGGGCGGCGGCCATCTCGTGGAGGTAGCCCTTGACCTCCTCCCAGACCTCCTCCTCCGGCCGCCCCTGCTCCTCGGCCTGCGCGGCGACCGCGCGCTGGAACCGCTTGTCGTGGAGCAGCTCGGTGACCTCACGCGGCGGCGCGGCCGGCAGCCGCTCCCCCACGCTCCGCGGCAGGGCGGCGCGGGCGAGGTCCCGGGCACGTCGGACGGCGGCCACAGCACCCTCCTTCCCGCACGCGCCGCAGCGCGAGCACAGGCGTGCGCCGAAACGTACCGCCGTACGCGCTCGCTGGCCACGGCCCCGACGCGATTCGTGGACCACCCGCCGGTTTTCGGCTCGCGCCCACCCTCCGGTAACGTTCGGCGCGGTGACGTGTCCGAGCGGCCTAAGGAGAACGCCTCGAAAGCGTTTGTGGGCGCAAGTCCACCGAGGGTTCAAATCCCTCCGTCACCGCCAGCCGATCAGGCCGGTCCCCAGCGGGCCGGCCTGATCGTCATTTCGAGCAGGCGCAGGTGGGTCGAGCGGGATCGGGCGGATCAGGCGGCGCGGCGGCCGAAGCGACCTACGCGGGTGCGGAGCGCGCTGGGCCGGGTGCCGAAGCGAGGCAGCGGCAGCAGGTGGGTGAGGCCCTCGCGCTCGGCCATCAGCTGGACGGCCTCGTCCTCGTAGGCCTGGGCGTAGCCCTCGGCGGCGGCGATGTCGTCGGCGGCGATCGCGG